>JAIELO010000402.1 GCA_019752915.1 Burkholderiaceae bacterium | reverse complement strand
CGGCTGGATCAGATCATGCTGGGAAGGTGGCAGCGCACCTGGCACCGCTGCGGGCACGCCCGCCGTCAGATACATATAGAACAGCACCACCCCCAGCAGGCCCAGTCCCACCACCAGCATGCCGGTGATGGCGCCGCCCTTGAAGGCGACATCGAGTGCTTCGTTCATGCCCTTGGTGGCCGCTTGCGCGGTGCGCACATTGGCGCGCACCGAGACATTCATGCCGATGAAGCCGCACGCCCCCGAGAGCACGGCGCCGATCAGAAAACCGAGCGCGGTACGGATATCCAGTAATACGGCGATGAGAACCAGCAGCACCACGCCGACCATCGCGATGGTGCGATACTGGCGCGCCAGATAGGCGGCCGCGCCCTCCTGAATGGCGAGCGCAATTTCCTGCATACGCGGATTGCCCGCGTCCTGTCGCAAAATCCAGCTACGCGACCATAAACCGTACACCACGGCGATCACGCCGCACGCCACTGCAAACCATAGACTTGCTGTCATAGTGTCCCCTTTTTGTTATTGCTTATTGTTTTTGATTAAGTCTACAAACCACACTTAGAAAACTCACGTCGTCCGGATAGAACAACGCGGCCTGCCAACCTGCGAACTGCAAAACTTTAAAACGGGAGAGCACCGAGCAATCTGCGGGCGTAAAAAAAGCGGACACTCGGTCCGCTCTACTTTAACGCTTATTCCGACAGCGCGGCAAATGCCGCGTCACGAATCTGTTCTACCGGACCGACACCGGCAATGCGGCGATATTTCGGCGCACCTGGCTGACCCGAGCCGGCCCAGTTGTTGTAGTAGCTCAGCAGAACTTCGGTCTGGTTGTGATACACGTCCAGACGCTTCTTGACGGTTTCGGCCTTGTCGTCGTCACGCTGTACCAGATCTTCACCGGTGACATCGTCCTTGCCTTCGACTTTAGGCGGATTGAATTTGATGTGGTACACGCGACCCGACGCAGGATGGCTGCGACGACCCGACATACGCTCGACGATCGAATCGTCCGGTACGTCGATTTCCAGCACGTAATCAACGATCACGCCGCTGTCTTTCATGGCATCTGCCTGAGCGATGGTGCGCGGGAAACCGTCGAACAGGTAACCGTTGGCGCAATCTGGCTCAGCCAGACGATCTTTGACCAGACCGATGATGATGTCATCCGACACCAGACCGCCTGCATCCATTACTTTCTTCGCCGCCATGCCCATTTCGGTGCCAGCTTTGATGGCTGCACGCAGCATATCGCCAGTGGAAATTTGCGGGATGTTGTATTTTTCTTTGATGAAATTAGCCTGAGTGCCCTTGCCGGCACCTGGTGCTCCTAAAAGAATAAGACGCATGAAAAATTCCTAAAACAGATATGGGATGGGTAAAGTGGAAACAGTAGATCTGCTGCAAGTCTGACTATCTTGATACGCAACTTACCACAAAACCCCGTCTCTACGCCAATTTGTGACAGCTAAAACCGCTCTTATGGGGCGATCCCTCGGGGTAGAGAGATATTCCGTATGAATATCGCACCACCGTCCGTGGTTATATCAGTTCCAACTGACGACTGGCTGACGCAAACCGTCAGCCGTTTCGACGATTTTTAGTAGAACTGGCGCACGCGCGCCAGATCTTCCGGCGTATCGACCCCGGCAGCAGGCGCCGAGTCCGTCACGTGGACGGCAATCGGATAACCGTGCCACAGCACGCGCAACTGCTCCAGCGCTTCGATAGATTCCAGTGGGGAAACTTCCAGGCCCGGATAGGCTTGCAGGAAATCGTTACGGTAGGCATACAGGCCGATATGGCGCAGCGGCACATAGCCGGCCGGCAGCGCGCTGCGTTCCTGCGCGAAGCCGTCGCGGTGCCACGGAATGGTGGCGCGCGAGAAGTACAGCGCACGGCCAGCCTTGTCGAGCACCACTTTCACGACATTCGGATTGAAGGCATCGGCCGCATCGTGCAGCGGATGGGCGCAGGTGGACATCGGCACCTCGGCGTTGATGCGCGCCGCAGCCGCCTGCAGCAGCGCCGGGTCGATCAACGGCTCGTCGCCCTGCAGATTGACCACCACCGCGTCCGCCGGCAGCGCCAGTGCGCGCGCCACTTCGGCGATGCGGTCGGTACCGGAAGGATGGTCGGCGCGCGTCATGCACACCTCCACGCCATGCTGTTCGCAGGCAGCGCGGATGTCGGCGTGGTCGGTGGCGACGATGATGCGGCTGGCACCAGCCAGTGCAGCCCGTTCGGCCACCCGCACCACCATCGGTTTGCCGCCCAGATCGGCCAGCGGTTTATTCGGCAGCCGGGTCGAAGCCAGCCGCGCCGGAATGATGACGATAAACGGCGCCGTCACCGCTTAATCCGCCTTATCCTGCAGGGTGCGCGCTTCGTCGGCCCACATGATGGGAATCCCATCGCGGATCGGGAAGGCCAGACGGTCGCCCTTGCAGATCATCTCCTGCGCTTTTTTATCGTACTCCAACGGGCCCTTGCAGACAGGGCAAACCAGGATATCAAGCAAACGTGCGTCCACGACATTTCTCCACGATGTGAGCGGCCAGCGCAGCGTCGATGCGCGCCGTAACCGGGACAACCCACAAACGCGGATCATCTCTGAGTTCTTCAATTTGCGCACATTTTACTGCATCCTTCTCCGTCATCAAGATCAGATCGGCGTCCAGTGCCGCAAACGGCCGGTCGAGAAAATCGTGATGATCGGGTAGCGGCAGTTCCTGCACGCGCAATCCGGCCGCCGTCAGCATGGCGAAAAAGCGCCCCGGATTGCCGATCCCGGCGGCCGCCACCACCCGCAAGGTCGGCCGGGCCGCCTGTTCAGCGGCCAGTGCAGCAAGGCTGCGGCGCTGCTGGCGGTCGCACAACTGTTCGGCAAACTCGCCGGCCAGCGTCATCTGGAAAGTATCGGCCAGCGAGGCTGACCTACCTGCACCAACGCCCGCCAGCAAGTCCGGCGTCAGTTGCGGCGCATTGATCACCGTGAAATCGCGGCGCCGGCTGACCGGTTCGCGCAGTGGTCCGGCCGGCAGCAGCCAGCCATTACCGGCGCCGCGGCCATCGAACAGAATGATCTCTACATCACGCTGCAAGGCGTAATGCTGCAAGCCGTCGTCCGTCAGAATGATGTCCAGTTCCGGATGCAGCGCCAGCAGCGCCTGACCGGTGGCCGCACGGTCGCGCCCCACCATCACGGGACAGCCGCAACGCTGCCAGATCAGCAATGGCTCATCGCCCACCAGCGAAGGTGTCGCTGCCGCATCAACCAGTCGCGGCGCGGTATCCTTGCTGCCATGGCCGCGCGAGATCACCCCAGGGCGCATGCCGGCCGCCTGCAAAGCCTGCACCAGCCAGATGGTCAGCGGGGTCTTGCCGGTGCCGCCGATAAAAATATTCCCGACCACCACCACTGGCACCGGCAAACGTCCCGCTTTCAGCACCCCGGCGCGGTACAGCGCGGCGCGCACGCCGCTGAGCGCGCGAAACAGCAGCGACAACGGCCACAGGGCGCAGGCCAGCGGCCCGCGCGACAGCCAGGCACGCGTCAGGCGCGCTTCCAGCGCAGGAGGGGAAGATGGCGCGGACGCCGACATAGAGGATTGCACGGAGGTCGGCACTTACTTCGTCGCCGCGCCCGTTTGCGCCGCGAAGGTCAGTTTTTCGTAGCCGGCAATGCGCGCCGCTTCCATCACATTGATCACCATCTGGTGCATCGCGAACTGGTCGGCGTTGACGATCACCACCGGCGACTGTCCGGCCGCGCCGCCCTGCGCCGCCGCATTCTTCATCGATTGCGCCAGTCCGGCCACGTCGCGGAACGACACGGCCTGCTGATTGATGGTGTAGTTTCCTTTGGCGTCGACCGTCACATTGAGCTCGAACGATTTTTCAGCGGCCTGCTGCGCGTCAGCGGTCGGCAGGGTAATCTGCAGTTCGGTGAACTTGCTGTAGGTGGTGGACACCATCAGAAAGATCAGAATCACCAGCAGCACATCGATGAACGGAATCAGATTGATCTCCGGATCTTCGCGGCGCTGGCCTTTGCGGAAATTCATGCGTGGTCCTTGGTTGCGGCTTGGTTGCAGCTTAGTTGCGGCGGCTTATTTGCGCTTGCTGTGCACAATATCGACAAACTTCACGGCCTGCTGTTCCATCTCGTGGACGAAACTATCGACCAGCGCGCGGAAGTGGCGATAGAACACCAGCGCCGGCATGGCAATCGCCAGCCCGAAACCGGTGTTATACAGCGCCACCGAAATGCCGTGCGCCAGCTGGGCTGGATTGTTACCGGTGGCATTTTGCGCACCGAAAATTTCGATCATGCCGACCACCGTGCCGAACAGCCCCATCAACGGCGCCAGCGTGGCAATCGTCCCCAGCGTGGTCAGGAAGCGCTCCAGCGTATGCGCCACGCCACTGCCGGCTTCCTCGATGGAAGCGCGCATCACCTCGCGCGGCGAATCGATATTGCGCAGCGCGGCAGCAAACACCACGCCCAGCGGCGAATTCTGTTCCAGCTTGTCAATAATGTCGTCCGTGACTTTACCGTTGCGATACACCAGCACCACATCGTCGAGCAACTTCTTCGGCACGATCTTGCTACGGCGCAGATACATCAGGCGCTCGATGATGAGCGCGGTGGCAACGATCGAAGCGGTCAGCAATAACCAGATAGGCCAACCGGCCGCTTGTAAGATGGCGAGCAAAACGAACTCCTGAAGAGATGAACATCCGAAGGCGCAATGTATCTTGTTGGGACGCTGTCGGCAAGTGGCAGCCCTCAGGCAGCGCTCATGCCCCGCTCAGGCAGTTTTCCACCAATGGGGAGTTCTGCACATTTTCTGTGGACAATTGTGTGTGCAATGTCCTGCAAGCCATATCAAGTCATTGATTTAAAAGGACAAAAATAGCAAGCTCAAAAATAGCGCAGTGCACCAGTCAGGGCTATCCACAGATCACGCAAAAGTTGTGCCCATATTCTGTTGATAAGATTGTGAGCAAAGCAGCGCCTGCCCGGTTAACTCGTTGATTTTAATCAATATAGTTCTCCTGCGCAAAAATCTGGCATTGGGCCAACCATGGGGGAAATTCCTTATCAATCAGCCATCTTTTACCCCTACATGGGGATAAAGTGCAGTTCTGCACAAATTATGTGGATAAGATTGTGCGCAACGATGTACCTGCTCTGTAAGTACCTTGATTTATAACGGTATTTTTTTCACGCCTAAAAAAAAGGCAGGCAGAACAAG
>JAIELO010000086.1 GCA_019752915.1 Burkholderiaceae bacterium | reverse complement strand
GTACATGATCGTGACACCAATGCTGCGTTAAACATTCTCCGTCGCGGACGTGCGACGCTAGATGTAGGAATCTCCGTCCTTTAGGGCGGGGAGGACGTCAAGCGCGAGGATGATGCAATGCGTGCAATTGTTTGAGGCGTTCACGCGCCACATGGGTGTAAATCTGGGTGGTAGAAATGTCGGCATGACCGAGCAGCAACTGCACCACCCGCAGGTCGGCACCGTGGTTGAGCAAATGGGTGGCAAACGCATGGCGCAGCGTGTGCGGTGACAGCGGCACGGTAATGCCCGCCTTGAGCGCATGCTTTTTAATCAGGATCCAGAACATCTGGCGCGTCATGGCGCCGCCGCGTCCCGTCACGAACAGCGCATCGTCCTGCTGACCGTTGAGAATCTGGCCACGCGCCTCGTGCAGATAACGCTCGATCCAGCGCCGCGCCTCCTCGCCGAACGGCACCAGCCGGGTTTTCGCGCCCTTGCCGGTGATGCGCAGCACGCCGTCGCTCATGCCCACCTCGAGCAGACGCAGTTGCACCAGCTCGGACACCCGCAGCCCGGAGGCATACATCAGTTCCAGCATGGTGCGCTCGCGCAAGCCCAGCGGCTGGCGCACATCGGGCGCCGCCAGCAAGGCCTCCACCTGCGCTTCGCTAAGGGTATGCACGAAGCGCTGTGGCTGTTTGGCCGAGACCAGTTTCAGGGTCGGATCGGCAGTGATGCGCTGCAAACGCAGCAGCCACTGGTAAAAACGCCGCAACACCGACAGACGCCGGTTCGACGAGGTGGCCTTGGCGCTGTCCTGATGGCGCGCCGCGATATACGCTTGCAGATCATGGGCCGCCACCGCCGCCAGTCCGGCCACTTGCGGTTGCATGCTCTCGAGCCAGTTCGCGAACAGGCGCAGGTCGCGCCGGTAGGCTTCCAGCGTGTTCTTGGCTAGCCCGTCTTCCAGCCACAGGCTATCGCAGAACTCGTCGATCAGAGCAGGGTTGTCTGTTGCCATGCGTACTCACTCGATCCTTCATGGGCCAGCAACCAGCGCTTGATGCCCAGCAGATAGCCGTTCTGGTCATCGCTGCGCGAAAAACCGCCCAGACCGCTGGCCGCCGTCACCCGGTGACAGGGAATCACCACGGGGTACCAGTTGGCGCCGCAGGCCTGCCCCACCGCACGCGGCACCGAACCGAGATGGCTGGCCAGTTCGCCATAAGTGCGTACGCTGCCGCGCGGGATGGAACGGATCGCTTCCCAGACGCGCTGCTGGTAGGGCGTACCGGCTGGCCGCAGCGGCAAGTCGAACACATAATCAGCATCGGCGCAGTAACGTTCCAATTGTTTCGCCGCAAGTTCCGCTAGCGCGTCCTGCGGCGCCAGTGCATCAAAATGGGGCGGCAGGTAACACAGTTCGGCAATCAGCCCGGCTTCCGTGCGGATGCCGATTTTTCCTAGTGGCAAGCCAAGAACAGCTTGAAACTTTGTTACTTCCTGTTGTATTTTCATCACACTGTTTGCACCAAAATTGGATGTGCAACGTTGTAAAAATGCACCAGCATGTTGCGATTTCATCACATTGAAATAAACACATGGCAGCACTGCCGGCTCATTGTAAGCGCCGGCGTCGCTGCACGGCGCAAAAAAAAACGCACCTTGCGGTGCGTTTCCAAACCTGCTTCACGTTCCCGGTCGTTTGCGTGGTGCCGTAGCGCGCTTATGGCGGCTTGCAGCCCCTATCACAACGACATTCTGTAAAACGTGTGTCTCCTCGTTCTATCGCCGGCATTCAGTGCCGTTTCTCTACACACTCCCCACCTACAATTCTGGGCTCTTGCTACAAGGAAGCATATCGATATGCTGTTTCCCTGAGAGCGACGCCATCATAACGTAACCTTTTCGCTTTTTCCCAGTTTTTTTATTTCACATCAGGGGCCGATATTTCAAGAATAAATTAAATTTGGCAACCAGAGCGAAATTTGTGGTACGTAGGTGATCAGGATCAGGAAGCCCAGCATGGTCAGCAACCACGGCCACACTGCCACCGTCAGTTCGGTAATCCCCATCTTGGTAATCCCGGACGCCACATACAGATTCAGGCCCACCGGTGGGTGGCACATCCCGACTTCCATATTGACCACGATCAGAATCCCGAAGTGCACCGGATCAATTCCCAGCTTCATCGCCACCGGGAACAGAATCGGCGCCATGATCAGCACGATCGACGACGGTTCCATCACATTCCCGGCCAGCAGCAACAGAATATTGACCACCAACAGGAAGCTGACCACGCCCAGGCCCTGACCGGTAATCCATTCCGCCATCGCTTGCGGGATGTTTTCACTGGTCATCAGGAACGAGAACAGCACGGCATTGGTAATGATGTAGAGCAGCATGGCCGACATCGCTGCCGAGTCCAGCAGCACCTTGCCCACTTGCTTCAGACGCAAGTCCTTGTAGACGAACACGGCAATGATGAAGGCATACACCGCCGCCATGGCAGCCGCTTCGGTCGGCGTGAACGCGCCACTATAGATACCGCCCATCACGATCACAATCAGCAACAGGCCCCAGGCGCTCTTGCGGAAGGTCGCCCAGCGCTCGCCCCAGCTAGCCTTGGCCATACGCGGGTAGTTGTGCTTACGGGCCAGCCACCAGGTCGTCAGACCCAGCAGGAAGGCCAGCATGATGCCCGGGATCACCCCGGCCATGAACAGCTTGCCCACCGAGGTATTGGTCGTGACAGAGAACATCACCATCACGATCGACGGCGGAATCAGAATCCCCAGCGCGCCGGAGGTGGTAATCACACCAGCGCCGAAGCTCTTCGGATAACCCTGCTTGACCATGGCTGGCAAAATGATGGAGCCGATGGCCACCACGGTGGCAGGCGACGAGCCGGACACGGCTGCAAACAGGGCACAGGCCAGCACACCGGCCAGTGCCAGACCGCCGTGCCAGTGACCAACCATCGAGCTGGCGAAGTTAATCATGCGCCGCGCCACCCCGCCGTGGGTGAGGAAGTTACCGGCCAGAATAAAGAACGGGATCGCCATGATCTCGAACTTTTCGATACCGGTGAACAGCTTCAGGGCCACCGATTCGATCGGCACCTGCGTCATGGTAAACAGGAACGTCAGTACTGTCAGGCCCAGCGAGATGGAGATCGGCATGCCGGTCAGCATCAGCAACAGCAGCAGCACAAAGATAATCAGCGCATTCATGCGTGTACTCCTTTTTCCGCGGCAGCGGTTTCTTCGGCCAGCCCTTCAACGTGGGCATGGTCATGCTTGGGCAACTCGCCGGTGCGGACAAACGCCACCAGCACTTGCAGGAAGCGGAAGCACATCAGGTAGGAGCCCAGCGGCACGGCCAGATACACAATCCACATCGGCATTTCCATATCCGCCGAGGTCTGGTCGGTGTGACCGATTTCCCAGACGAAGCTGGCACCGAGCGTGCCGACGATGCCGGTAAACACCGCACCGGCGAGCAGGCCGAACACCACGAACTTGTTACGCCATGGCGTATTCATACGGTTGATGATGACGTCGACGCCGACGTGGATGCCGGTACGCACGCCATACGCGGCGCCGAACTTGGCCATCCAGACGAACATATAGATACAGGCTTCCTGCGCCCAGCTGGTATTGAGCTGAATCAGGTAGTCTTGCATGACCGGAATCGGCAGACCGGCCAGATAGCGGTGTAGCACCGCAACGAAGATCAGGACGGTTGCGACGGCCATGAGGGACGCAATCAGCCATTCTTCGAGCTTATCGAGGAATTTCATAGGGGCACCTTGACAGGTAGGGGGGATGAACGGGGACGGCAGGCGCCGCCCCCGGGCAGGCTTACTTCGCTGCTTCTTTATTGATGGCGGAAATCAGATCTTTACCGATCCGGCTTTCCATATCTTTCTGCACCGGCAGCAGCACTTTGCGCCACTCGGCCTGTTCTTTCACGCTCAGCGTGTAGATTTCGGTCTTGCCGGTTTTCTTGATCGCTTCCAGCGCCAGATCGTTGTCGCGCTGGGCAATCGCTTTCTCGAACGTGGTGGCGTCCTTCATGGCTTTATCCAGAGCTGCGCGGATATCGGCTGGCAGACCATCCCAGAACTTCTTGTTGACGATCACCGCATAGCCCAGATAGCCGTGGTTGGACACCGTCACATGCTTCTGCACTTCATGCATTTTCTGGGTGTACATATTCGACGGCGGATTCTCGGTACCATCGACCACGCCGGTCTGCAGTGCCTGATACACCTCGGAGAAGGCCAGCACCTGCGGGTTGGCGCCCAGCGCACGCATCTGCGCGTCCAGCACTTTGGACGACTGGATACGCAGCTTCAAGCCTTTGAAGTCGGCCGGGGTGTGCAGCGGCTTGTTGGCCGACATCACCTTGAAGCCGTTATCCCAGAATGCCAGACCGGTAATGCCCTTCGATTCCAGCTTCTTCATCAGGCTTTTGCCGATTTCGCCTTCCGTCACGTTGTACAGGGCGGTTTTCGACGGGAAGATGTACGGCAGGTCGAAGGCTTCGAATTCTTTCACGCCCAGTGGACCGAACTTGGCCAGCGACGGTGCCAGCATCTGCACGGCGCCCAGTTGCAGCGCTTCCAGTTCTTCCTTGTCCTTGTACAGCTGGCTATTCGGATACAGCTCGATTTTCACCCGGCCGTTGGTGGCCTTCTCCGCCAGTTGTTTGAAGCGCTCGGCTGCCTGACCCTTCGGGGTATCGGTAGCGACGACGTGGCTAAATTTGATCACGATCGGAGCCTGGGCAAAAGCGTTCAGGCTGAAAGCGGCGCTCAGGACGAGCAAGGCGGATTTGAATTTCATGGCGTCTCCAGGGTGATATAAAGTTACACTATATTTGTATTTTGCCTGATTCTCAGCATTAGGTTCCCGCAACGCAACTGTGGAAAACCACAATGCCCGGCCTGCGCGTAGCAGTTACCCTGACCGCCCGATAACCCGAATGCCCACCAGCCCAACAAACATGCCCTCTGCCAGCCGCCGCCAGCCCACCCGCACCGCTTTACGCTGGCTGCTGCCCATCGTGCTAGTGTTGTTTTTTTTAGCGATTCTGATCTGGTTGCCATGGCAGGCGCGCCAGATGGAAAGCACTGAACGGCAGGAACAGTTAATTGCCGACACGCTGTGGGTGGAACAGACCATCCGCTTCCAGCTGGGGCGCGACGAAGAAGCCCTGCGCGCGCTGGCTAGCGAGCTTATCAGCACAAACTTGACTCCGGAACAACTGCATACCCGCCTGGCCAGGGTGCTGAA
>JAIELO010000198.1 GCA_019752915.1 Burkholderiaceae bacterium | reverse complement strand
ATCGGGCAGCAGCACCATCATTTCTTCACCACCGTAGCGGACTGCGAAATCGGTCGGCCGCAGCGCACTGCTGAGCACCGAGGCGGCCATCCGCAGCGCCTGATCGCCGGCCAGATGGCCGTGGCTATCGTTGAAGCGCTTGAAGTGGTCGAGGTCGATCATGATCAGCGACAGCGGCGCATGCGAGCCTTGCGCGGTGGCGACCATGGTGGGCAGCAGATCGTTTAGCCATGAGCGGTTATACAGATCGGTCAGCCCGTCGATCATGGATAGCTGGCGGTAGAACTCGCCGAGCTTCTGACGCCGGCGCAATTGCGCATTGGCGGCGCGGATACGGAAAGACAGCAGGCGCAGCAGATTGCGCGCCAGCACATGCGATTCGTCGATCAGTTGCCATACCAGTTCGGACGAGATCACCAGCACATCGGTTTCGTCCAGAGCGGTGATGGAACTGAGATTGGCTTCTTCGTCCAGCACCGACTGTTCGCCCACGCTTTCGCCCGGCAGGATCTTGCTGATGGTGCCATCGGCCATGCCGGTGCGGGTATCGGTGGCCACTGACAGGGCGCCACGCAGCACGATGTACAGATGCGCGTGCTGCGCTTCGGCAATACTTTGCTCGGCCTCCAGCCGCATGATGGGGCAGGGCGCCAGCAGTTTGGCGACGGCAGCCGCATCGGTGGAATTGCGTAGCAGTTGCAGATCGCTGATCTGGTAGGGCGAGGCGCCGAAGGTGCTGATGTGTTTCAAAATGGTCTTTCAGGATGCTGATAGGCAAGCCTGACCATCATAGCTGAACTGCTTGCCGGCCTGTGTAAATTTTGTTCAGGAAGTTGTTGCAGGATCTATCTGCCGATGCTTCAATACCGGCTTTGTGCTCACGGAAGCCGACCATGGAATATACCGACGCGCTGGGAACAGTGCACCGTCCGGCAGCCGATGCCCGCATCGTCTCGCTGGTGCCATCGATTACGGAAATGCTGTGCGACTTCGGGCTGGCCGGGCAACTGGTGGGGCGCACCGGCTTTTGCATCCACCCTAGCGAGCTGGTGGCGGCCATCCCCAAGGTGGGCGGCACCAAGGATGTGAATATCGACAAAATCCGCAAGCTGGCGCCCACCCATCTGGTGGTCAATATCGATGAAAACGAACAGCCGACGGTGGCGCAACTGGCCGAGTTCATTCCGCATATCGTGGTGACCCATCCGCTGGCGCCACGCGACAATCTGGCACTGGCCGAACTGCTGGGCGGGGTGTTCTGCTGCAGCCGCGAAGCGGCCGAGTGGAGTGCCGATTTCGAGCGCGAGTATGCGCGTCTGCAAGCGCTGCAGGCGCAGTCGGCCCAGCCGGCGCGCACCATGTTGTACTGCATCTGGCAGGATCCGTGGATGTCGGTGTCGCGCGATACGTATATTGCGCGCATGCTGGCGGAAATCGGCTGGCAGGTGCCGCAACTGGGCGCGGTGCGCTATCCGGAATTTAGCTGGACGCCGGAATTGCTGGCGCAGATCGATGGTGTGCTGCTGTCGAGCGAACCGTATCGTTTCAGCGAAGCGCATGCGGCCGTGCTGGCACAGCAGATCGGTAAGCCGGTACAACTGGTCGATGGGGAAATGCTGTCGTGGTATGGCAGCAGGGCGCTGCAAGGCTTGCGGTATTTACAGGAGCTAGCGGGCGCTAGCTCCGTCAGGTGATCCTAGCGGATCGGTTTATTCGACGTCGGCTTCGGCGTCAGCTTCGGCTGGAACGGCAGCGCCTGCATGGCGCTTGTCCTGCAGACGACCGAGTGCACTATCGATGGCGCGTTTCAGTTTGTCGGCAGCGCCGCCGATGGCCTGATGCAGGGTGGCAGCATGGTCACTGACGGCGATCGGCTGATAACCGGTGACGCGCGCTTCCAGCATGCAGCGATTGTCGCCGTCGGCCGATTTCTGACCGAGGTTATCGCTCAGGTGCACTTCGACGCGGGTGATCTGTTCGCCGAAGCGGTGGAGCGCATTAGTCACGACAGTTTGTACGTGCTCATCCAGGCCTGCATGGCGTTCGATGGTTTTGTCGGCATTGATATTGATTTGCATATGCTTGCTCCTGTTTGTTGAACTGCGATTTCATCTTACTCCTTTTTTGCTTAAGTGCGCATTAAGCAAGCCGCCCTGTTCGGTAAGGCGTTCAGGCAGTGATCAGGCATTGATCAACGAGGCGGCCAGATTGATCGACAGACCCAGCACCGCAAGGTTGTAGAAGAAGCACAGCACCGACTGGCACAGCACGACCTGGCGCAGGTTGCGGCTGTGGATGCTCACATCGGCGGTCTGTGCAGCCACCGAAATGGTGAACGAGAAGTACAGAAAATCCCAGTAATTCGGGGTCAGATCCGCGTCGGGAAAACGCAGTACGGCAGGCTGTTCGGGGTTGATGTAAAACAGGTGCGCGTAGTGCGAACAGAACATGGTGCCGATCATGAACCATGAGCCGGTCAGCGTGAGCACTACGAAGCCGTAGTGATAGGCCATGGTGCCGGCCGGTGCATCTTTGATGGTCGACAATTGCGAGACGATGGCGGCCAGACTGGCCAGAATCAGCAGCGACAGCATGCTGAGAATGACCGGCCCTTTTTCGTCCTGACGGCAGGCGGCGCGGCGGATATCGTGATGATCGGCACGGGCCATCATCAGCGCCATCATCAGCAGATAGCTCCAGACGATGACATTCCACGCGCCCAGCAAGCGGGTTGCCGGCGACCAGTCGAACGGCAGCAATAGACCGGTCGTGATGCCCAGTGCCAGCGCGGCACTCAGGTGCGGGCGGCTGTGGATGATGCGTGGCAGGTGCAGACTCATTTTTGCTCCTCGTGCGGGAAACGGTCCATGCGCGACAGCACCGGGAACAGTACCGCCCACAGTCCGGTGACAGCGAGCGTGGCGGCGCCGCCGAACAGCACGGCGCGGGTCAGTCCCATCCAGCCGGCGGTGACGCCCGATTCGAATTCGCCAAGCTCGTTGGAGGCGCCGATGAACACGGAATTGACGGCACTGACGCGGCCACGGATGGCGTCCGGCGTTTCGTACTGTACCAGCAGGTGGCGCACGTAGACGCTGACCATGTCACCGGCACCCATCAGGAACAGCGCCACCAGCGCCACCACAAACGTGGTGGTGGAGCCGAGTACCAGCGTGCCGGCGCCGAACACGGCGACGCCCCCCAGCATCCACGCGCCGACCCGGCGCGTGATGGGGAAGAAGGTCAGGGTGATCGAGCAGAGTGCTGCGCCGATGCCCGGAGCGGTGCGCAGCATGCCGAGTCCGGTGGGGCCAACCTGCAGCACGTCATGGGCCAGCGCCGGCAGCAGTGCGGTGGCGCCGCCAAACAGTACGGCAAACAGGTCGAGCGAAATCGCACCAAGAATCACCGGGCGGGAAAACACGAAGCGCAAGCCTTCCAGTACCGTGTGCCAGCTGGCCGGTTCGCGGTGGCTGGCCTGTGGCGCCGGTTTGGTCAGGCACATCAGGATCACGGACAGCACCAGCAGGCCCGAGGAAATCAGGTAGACCGTTTTCGGTCCGGCCAGATACAGCAGGCCGCCCAGCGTGGGCCCGAGAATGATGGCCAGATGGAAGCTCGAGGAACTCAGTGCCACGGCCTGACTGAAGCTTTCCGCTGGCACCAGATTGACCAGCATGGCCTGCGTGGCCGGTCCCATGAAAGCGCGCGCGCTGCCGAACAGCACCAGCACGGCAAAAATCGGCCAGACGGTGCGCAGACCTGCCACCGTGAAGGCCAGTAGTAGCAGGCCGCACAGCAATTGCGCTGCCAGCGCCAGTGCCACCAGATTGCGCCGGTTGTAGCGGTCGGCAGCGTGGCCGGCCAGCAGAATCAGTAACAGGAAGGGGGCGAATTGCGCCAGCCCGATCAGACCCAGATCGAACAGGTCGTGGGTCATGGCATAGACTTGCCAGCCGATGGCGACGTTCTGCATTTGTACGGCCAGTGTGCCCAGCGTGCGGGCCGACAGGTAGAAGGCGAAATTGCGGTGGCGTAGTACGCCAAGGCCGCTGCGTGGTGCGGGCGAAGGACTGGACGTTGCGGCGGCGGGTGAGTTCGCAGGTGGCGTAGCGGGCGGGGTTGCAGATGAGACTGCGGGTGGTGCAGAGCTGTCAGACATGGGCGCTTTCGCGGCGCCGCGCCGGATGGCGTGGCCTCCGTTGCGGCGCCCGTGGGGAGGAAACTTAGGATTTGTGGATATCGGCTTCGCTGGTGAAGGCGTCGGCGTAGAACTCGTCTTCCGGTAGCTGGCACTGGGCGACGAAATCGCGTTTGGCCGACTCCACCATCACCGGCGCACCGCAGGCATATACCTGATAGCCTGACAGCTCGGGCAGATCGGCCAGCACGGCGGCGTGAACGTAGCCGCTACGGCCTTGCCAGCCATCTTCCGGCAGCGCGTTCGAAATCACCGGCACGTAGCGGAAGTGAGGCAGCGTTGCGGCCCACTCGCGGCATAGGGCATCCATGTACAGATCCTGCGGACGGCGCCCGCCCCAGTACAGCGTCATCGGACGGCTCGAGCCTTGCGCCAGCTGGTGTTCGATGATGGCCTTGATTGGCGCGAAGCCGGTGCCGGAGGCCAGCAGCAGCATCGGCTTGTCCGATTCTTCGCGCACGAAGAAGCTGCCCTGCGGGCCTTCGAAGCGCAGAATATCGCGCTCCTTCATGGTGCCGAACACCTGATCGGTGAACACGCCGCCGGGCAGGTGGCGGATATGCAGACTCAGTGGCTGCTCGGTGCCCGGTGCATTGGCCAGACTGTAGCTGCGGCGTTTGCCGTCGCGCAGCAGGAATTCGATGTACTGGCCAGCGCGGAATTTCAGCGTTTCGTTGGCCGGCAGTTGCAGCGTCATGACGATCACGTCATCGGTGACGCGTTCCAGCGTGGCCACCCGCGACGGCATTTTGCGCAGCGGGTAGTCTTCGCTGCCAGCCACTTCGCGCGCTTCGATCACCAGATCGCTGTGCGGGCTGGCGCAGCAGAACAGCGACATACCGGCGGCCGCTTCGTCCGCAGGCAGGGCCCGTTCCTGATACGGTTTGTGGCTGACGCTGCCGCTGAGCACTTTGCCTTTGCAGGAGCTGCAGGCGCCGTTTTTGCAGCCGTAGGGCAGGCCGATGCCGGCGCGTACCGCAGCGGCCAGAATGGTTTCGTCTTCCTCGCAGCTGAATTGGTGGCCGCTAGGCTGTACAGTAATCTGAAACGTCATACAATCCTTCGATGAATAAAATCTCACTACAAAAATTC
>JAIELO010000197.1 GCA_019752915.1 Burkholderiaceae bacterium | reverse complement strand
TCCGCTTCAGCGACCGCGAGGTGCCATTGCCCCAGTCGTCCGATCCGAAGCAGCGCAACTGGAAAAAGCAGTGGTCACTGGCCGAACTGGGTATGGAAGCGGGGGACGAGCTGTATTTCTTTGTCCGTGCTACCGATAATGCGAGCGACCATCCGCATACCACCCAGTCGCCGACCTACACCCTGCGCCTGCCGGCGCCCGAGGCCGAGAGTCTGGATGCGACGGCCCTGCCTAGTCTGGCCAAGCCGGAAAATCTGCGTAGCCAGCGCCAGATCATCATCGACACGGAACAACTGGTGGCGGATCTGCAGGCGCAACCGGGCATGCCGGCGGCCACCCTGCGCAACCGCAGTGAATCCATCGCCAGCGATCAGGCCAAACTGCGGCTGCGCTACGGTCAGTTTCTTGGCGAGGAATCGAATCTGTTTGGTGACGAAGCTGAGCACGAACATGAAGCTGGCCAGCACAGTCCAGCGGCTGGCGGCTTCGGACGCGAAAGTTCGATGCTCAAGGAATTCGGACACGCCCACGATCAGGAAGACAACGCCACCATCTTCGATCCGAAGACCAAGGCGATCCTCAAGCGTGCCTTGTCGGCCATGTGGGATGCGGAAAAGTCGCTCAGGGCGATTACGCCCAAACCGGCGCTGCCGCCGGAATACAAGGCACTGGAAGCGATCAAGGAATTACAGGCAGCTGAGCGCATCTATCTGCACCGGACGGCATTCGTACCACCAGCTTTGAAGGAAGAAAAACGGATGACGGGCGATATTGTCGGGGTACTGGGCTACAAGCGCGCACAGGGCGCGGCAACGTCGACGGTGCCGGCCGAGGTGCGCGATCTGGTGCAGGCTTTGGCGCAGGACGGTGCGCTGCCCGCGTTGTGGAGTAAGTCGGCGCGCGAGGTGATTGCCCAGCGCATCGTCGATCCCGAGCAGAAGCTGGCAGCCCAGCGTGCCGTGCAGGATGTCGTCGATGGCTGTGTGGCCTGTCGCGGCGAACTGCGTGCCTGGTTGCGCGGCACGCTCAGCGAGGCGCCGGTGTTGCTGCAGGCGCGCCCTGTCAGCGATAGCGCGTTCCGCCGCGCGTGGCTGGGCAAGGAGCGTGCACAATGACTCCGGCGCTGATGTTCGCTCAGCTCACGCTGCCCCAGTTACTGGTGCCACTGGCGATACTGGGCGCGGGAATGATCAGTGGTGTGCTGTATCTGCGCAGCCGTCAGTATCTGAACGCAGCGCTGGTGCTGCTGGCGACAGTGTCGTTAACACTGCTGGTGGCGGGCTTGCGTGGGCCGTCGCTGCCATCGCAAACCTTGAGCATCGATAGCGATGACTTTACCGCTGCACAGTTAGAGCGCGTGGAACATGCCGCAAGCATCGAACTGCGTGGTGATGGGCTGCGTGATGCCGAGTGGCGTGATGTGCCAGCGCGGCCGGTGCGCGCAGTGCAGCAGAAAGCCACCGCATCTCCTGAGTTGCTGTGGCTGGATTTCCCGCGCAGCCTGACGCTGGGGCGTCACTTCACGCTGACAGTGCGACGCGGACAGGCGCACAGCGGCTGGCGCTTGCAACTGCTGGCGGAAAATCGTCAGGTGCTGGCCGACTCCGGTCTTGCCACTAGCGCGGCCGAGACCCAGCGCGTGCAGTGGCTGCCGCCCGTGGCAGAAGCGCTGGTGTTACAGGCACGCCTGCTCGATAGTGCTGGCAAAGTGCTGGCGCAAGGGCCGTTGCCGCTGCAGGTACGCGAAGCGATTCCCTTGCAGATACAGGGGCGCTTCGATGCGCCATCATTCGATGCGCGCGCCCTGAACCAGCTACTGACCGATGGTGGCGCCAGTGTCGACTGGGATGTCGCGCTGGGTAAAGCCGTCGCCCGCAGCGAGACGGCGCGCACCGCTCTGACGGCGCCTAACCTGCTGGTGGTCGATGCCGCGTATGTAGAACACCTCGCGCCACCTGCCCGCAGTGCCTTGCTCGCTTCCGTGCGGCAGGGCATGCCGCTGCTGGTACTGGGCGGGAATGCCGCCGATGCAGCCCTATGGCAGCGCGAATTCGGTCTGCGTCTGCAGGCACAATCGGCCACCACGGAAAAAGAAGATATGCGCCAGTTTGCGCTGGCAGGCAGCACGCTGTCGCTGACGCCTGCATCGCTGAACCCGGTCGGCACCAGTGGTGGCTGGAGCGTGCTGGCGAGCGATGACGCTCACCAGCAGCGCCTGCCATGGCTGTGGCAGCGCGAGCTGCAGCAGGGACGCATCATCTGGCTGGGTGTATCGGACTGGCACCGTTATGCGATCAGCGCACCGCAGGCGCTGACGGCGTGGTGGCAGAGCGCCCTCGATGCGATCGCGCTACCCAGTCCCGTGAAAGCGGGCTGGCAACTCGATGATCCGATGCCGCTGGTGGGATTGCGCAGTGAACTGTGCGCGCAAGGCGTGCCTGCCGGGACGGCGATTCAACTGCGGCATACCGCTCCGGCCGGACAGGGGGGGGTAACGGCCATGCCGGTGGCGCCGCGCTTGCAGATCCGGCACGATCGTGCCGATGCGCTGTGCAGTGCCATCTGGCCGCAACAGGCGGGCTGGCTGACCTTGTCACTCGAGGGGATGGCTGGAGAGCAGCCGCAGTATGTCTACGATCGTAGCGACTGGCCGGCGTGGCAGCGCGCCTTACGCCGCGATGCCACCGCGCGCTATGCGGCGCGCGCCTTGCCGGACAGTGCGCCGCCAGCACCAGCGACAGGGCGCGCTGCGACAGCAGGTGAGAGCGCAGGTGCGACAGCGGCCGCATCTGCTGCGGCGCCCCCCACCGCGCTGCTACCCGTCGCGCCGTTCGGCATCCTGTTCCTCTGCTGCATGCTGGCACTGTGGTGGCGCGAGCAGCTCAGGCCTGCTGCCACTGCTGCACATACGCCGGCGCAGCAGTAGTACATTCCGCATCCCTCTGCGGTGCCAGTGGCACGCGCGCCAGCGGTAACACGCCAGCCCATGCCGGCTGCTGCATATCTTCTGCATCGTCGACCGGCCCGCCGCTGCGGATCTTGCAGGCAGCTTCGGCGAGGCTGATGCGCAGAATAGTGGTGGCCGCATACTCCTTGTCCGAGCCGGGGCGGACTTCTGCCTGTCGTCCCGGTGCCAGATGCTCCATGAAGTTTTCCAGTGCGCGATGGCGTTCGCCTTCATCACTGACCACTTCGAAGCGGCCATACACCATGGCCGAGCGGTAGTTCATCGAATGGTTGAATGCCGCACGGGCCAGCACCAGTCCATCGAGATGGGTAATCGTTACGCAGCATTCATCGCTGGTCAGGCGCTTGAGCATACGGCTGCCGTTCGAACCGTGGATGTACAGATGATCGCCCTCACGCCAGCAGGCGGTGGGGATGCAGTGTGCGCTCTGCGCATCGGCAAAGGCGATGTGGCAGATATAGGCTTCATCGACGATGGCGTGCAGAGTCGCGCGATCGTAATGGGCATTGGTGGGAATGCGGCGGATGCGGGTGCGCTCGCTCGGTGCTGCGACAGTTTCAGGGGTGTTCATAAGCGCCAGTCAGTTTGGTTGAAGTGCCAATATAATGGAGTCATGGCTCCTTAAAAAGATCCAGAACATCGCTATTTTTTGGAGCCAGAATGGACTACTCCCTGTTATTCGAAGCCTATACGGCGCAACACGGCCAGCAGGGCTGGTCGCGTCAGCGCCTGTTGCACGCCTGTCTGCGCAGCGCAATCCGGCAAGGTACGCTGGCGGCAGGGACGGCGCTGGCGCCGAGCCGCGCACTGGCCGAAGAACTCGGGGTGGCCCGCAATACCGTGCTGTATGCCTACGAACAGCTGGCCAGCGAGGGTTTTGTACAGTGTGACCGGCGTGGCACGGTGGTGGCAGCCGTGCCGCTGCAGGCCGCAGCTCTCCAGAGTGCAGTGCCGCTAGCGCAGGCCGGGCTGTCGCAGCGCATGTCGAATTTGCGCTTGTCGCCGCCTTCCGCAGCGCCCGGCGGCGCGCCACCGCCTGCCGGCCAGATGGGCGCTTTCGTCCCCGGCGTGCCGGCACTGGATCAGTTTCCGCTGGCAGCATGGCGGCGCCTGCTGGAGCGCGCGTGGCGCAGCGTGACGCCGGCCCAGTTGAATTATGGCGACCCCGCCGGCGAGTGGCCGCTGCGGGTCGCCATCGCCGACCATCTGCGCGCCGCACGGGGCGTGGTGTGTGATGCGACGCAGGTGTTCATCACTGACGGCACCCAGAGCAGTCTGGATCTGTGTCTGCGCGCGCTGGCCGATGTCGGTGACACTATCTGGATCGAGCATCCCGGTTATGCCGGTGCGCTGGCGGCAGCGCGTGGCGCCAGCCTGAATGTGACCGGTATCGAGGTGGACGAGGAGGGCATCGCGCCGCAGCCGGACGACTGGCTGTTACGTCCGCCGCGCCTGATCTACACCACGCCTTCGCACCAGTATCCGCTGGGTAGTGTGCTCAGTCTGCGGCGCCGGGTGGCGCTACTCGATGCTGCGCGGCGCGCCGCTGCCTTGATTATCGAAGACGATTACGACAGCGAGTTCCGTCACGATGGTGCACCGCTGTCCGCCATGCAGGGACTGGCGCCGGATGCACCGGTGGTCTATCTGGGCACCTTCAGTAAAACCATGTTCCCATCTTTGCGGATCGGCTTTGTGGTGGTGCCGGCGACGCTGGTGCCGGGCTTCGCGCAGATGCGCGCGCACGCCTCGGCGCGCGGACGGGTGGCGGAGCAGCTGGCGCTGGCCGAGTTTCTGCATAGCGGACAGTTTGCGCGCCATGTGCGGCGTATGCGGCGCCTGTACCGGCAGCGCCGTGATGCGCTGGTGGCGGCGGTGGAACAACATCTGGGCGCGCGGGTGACGCTGCATGGCGTGTCGGCCGGCATGCATCTGGTGCTGTGCTTCAAAGACGCGAGCTGGCGTGATGAAGTGATCAGCCAGCAGTTGCTGGCGCATGGCATTGTGGCGGAAGCGCTGAGTGCCAAAGCTGTGCAGGGCGCGCTGGCAGTGCAGGGACTGGTGCTCGGCTATGCACAGGTGCCAGCCGAGCAGATGGATGTGCTGATCCGCCGGATGGCTGCGCTGCTACCGCCAGCGACGACAGCAGCAGCGCGCACCAGCCGGCGCAGTCAGAATAAAGCCAAGGCCAAAGCCTAAGCCTAAGCCTAAGCCTAAGCCTAAGCCTTGACCGATGGGCGCCGCTTAGAAGGCGGTGTCGGCGCGCAGGTACATCGAGCGGCCGTTCACGCCGATCGGGCAGGTTTCCCAGCACTGGGTGAAGCCCAGTTTAGGGAACA
>JAIELO010000356.1 GCA_019752915.1 Burkholderiaceae bacterium | reverse complement strand
ATTTCGGCACGGGTATAGGCAAACGCCGCATTGACGCTGAGTGGACGGCTGACACGCCAGTTCAGATCAGCCTCCAGCCCGCTGGTACGCAGCGCACCGATGCTATGCAGGGTGGTACGGAAAGTACCATCGGGATCGAGGAAGCCGGCCGACTGCTGGAAGCCGGTGAAGTTGGTGCGGAATGCCGCCAGATCGAGTGCCATGCGGTTTTCCAGCAGGCTCAGCTTCAGGCCAGCCTCGATGTTACGGGCATTCTCGCCCGGCACCGGCTGGGACTTGGCCACGGCAGCGGTGAAGGAACTGGTCAGGTCATACGCCAGACCCTTGTGGCCGGTCGAATAAGTCAGGTAGGCCATTGTCGCCGCATCCAGACGGTGTTCCAGACCGACCTTACCGGTAACCTTGGTCTCGCTATTATCACCGCGCAGCGCCTCGGTCAGCACACGGCTGGTGGCAGGAGGTGGCGTGTAGCGATTGAAGGTATAGCCGATGTCTTCCTTGTTGTAGCGCAGCCCCAGCAGCACGCCGGTCTGTGGCGTCAGGTCGTAATTCGCCTGCCCGAAGATGGCGGTGTTGGTGTTGTAGGCCGTCGAGGCCCAGTCCGTCACATAGGTGGTGATGGGGGCACGGGTCAGTTCGCGACCCAGCTCGTTCTTTGCGTAGAACAGCCCGCCAACATAGCGCAGCGCGCCCTTCTCTGGCGAGGTCAGACGGAACTCCTGCGTTTTCGAGCGCGCATCGAACTGACCGTACTGGTACAGGCCGCCACTGAAACCACTCGGCTTACCATTCACCAGCGTGGCGCTGAGCACATCGCTGTCGGTCGCGTCACCATCCTGGAAATCGCTCATCTTGTAGTGCGACCACGAGCTCACCGAGGTGAAAGTGTGGCGGGCCAGCGGACTATTGTCGTCAAAGTTGTAGACCACCTTCACGCCGACGCCGCGATCTTCTGCACGGCCACCGGCCGGATAATCATTGCGCACACTGACATTGCCGGGGCCGGGGTTGATGCCCTTCAACAGCGTCGACGCTGGCAGCTGCGCAATATTCTGGTACAGACCGCCCGGCGTCATGGAAGAAAACGGCGAGACGCAGCAGTTGTTGACGAAGTTCGCCGCGTGCGGGCTAACCACGACCTGCAGGTTGTCGCTCGGGCTCCATTCCAGCTTGCCGTTCAGGTTGTTATCACGCATGCCGTTGAGGCGTCCGCCATCGGCCAGATTTTTCACCACCCCGCCGAAATCGCTCTTGCTCACGGCCAGACGCATGCGCAGCGTATCGCTCAGGGCGCCAGACAGCGCACCGCGCACCCGCCATTCGCCATCGCTCGACAGATAGGTCGAGGCACGGCTCTTCCAGCCCGCTTCAATCGGCTTGGTGGAAATATTGATGGCGCCAGCAATCGAGCTCTTACCCAGCATGGTGCTCTGCGGGCCTTTCAGCACTTCGATACGCTGCACATCGGCCAGATCCTTGAACGCATTCGCCTGCATCGCATACGGTACGTCGTCGACCACCACCGCCACGTCGGCCTCCACACCGATCCCCAGCGAGAAAGTGCCGATACCGCGCATATTGATACTGAAGTTGGCTGGCTGGGTACCGTAGCTGAGGGTCAGTGCTGGCGACAGGGCTGGCAGATCATCCAGACCGCGCACATTGTTACGCTGGATGGTCGCATCGCTGAGAACCGTGATGGCCATCGGTACATCCTGCAGATTCTGGGCACGTTTATTAGCGGTTACCACCACCTGCTCGACCTGCACCGCAGCATTGGCCGCCGGTACTGCTTCCTGCGCCTGCGCCAGACTGGCAACCGCCACTGCCACGGCCATCACCATCGGACGGACTGCGAAAACGGCACGATTTGTCTCGTTATTATTGCTGTTCATTACTACTTCTCCTCTTAGAATACTGATTCGACTAGATGATAACGTTATCTAACAACCCTTAAAAAAAACCGCCGAAGTTGGCGACCATCAATGTGGTAAGGATAACACTCATAAAAAAAGAATGTCACACATTTCCACAGTTAACACAAAAAAACCACATTCTTTAACGAATACGCTGAATCACCAACGGTTCGGTAACCCGCGACGCCGTCGCCGCCACGTGGGCATCCCATACTGCTGCATTGCTGAAATCGCCACCCTTGCTCCAGGCAGAGCCCAGATAGTAGACAAATGGCGTGGCCGGCTTGGCTGGCGCCAAGGCCAGATAATGTCCCGCCTGATTGAGATAGGTAGAGGCCCCCGGCACGATCACGGCGCAGGCATTGCTGCCATCACTGCCCTGCGCCGGCTCCCAGTAACTCATGCTATTGCTGCCCTGCTGGTAATGTCCCTTACCTTCACGCTGCACGATACCGACACCGACCGTCAAAGGCGCCTTATCGGCGCTATCGAAGCGACTCTCGATCCGGCTGAAATGGCTGCCCGCATCGAGCTGCACCCGGCGTACTTCCGCTACCGGACGCCCCGCCACATTCCAGTGTTCGAAACGCAGTTCGAACTCGGCACGTAGCGGGCCATCGGCCAGCACTTTCCATGCGCTGAAGTTACGCGATGGGTACAGACTCTGACCTGCATAGATCCCCAGCCCGCCGCAACCGCGACTGCTGCCGACATGATAGAAGTCCAGCCCGTCACCGCGATCCAGATGATAATCAGCGCGCCGGTACCAGTCGTCCAGCACCAGCTTGCGGGTCGACTTCGACCACACATCGATACCGCTGGAGACCAGCAATTCTTTCGGATCACGCATCACAGCAGGGCCATAGGTGCGATGCGCCACGCGATCGTTCTCCCACGCGAAATCATCGAGCCGCTCCGGCACGAAACGGGCATGGGCACGCGCTTGTACGGCTGGCACGGCAGGTAGTTTCTGGCGCGGGATCAGCAGATAGCGGCGCGTCTCCTGCCCAGCCAGATCCGTCTGGAACAGCAGGCCGTCAGCCAGCTTCTGGCTCGGTAGAATGCGCGAGGTGAGTGCATCCATCACCACCAGATCGCCGCGCTGCGCCAACTCGACCGACTGCTCCAGCCGGTAATCGGCGCCCGGATTGCGCACACTGATTTCCTGCACTGCGGCATCCGATGCCAGCGCCATGCGGTACATCTCGCTACCGGCCAGCAGGAAGCCGCCAACGGCAAACACGTCGCTCGATTGCGGATCGAACTTGCGCGGATCTTCACCGATCGGCTGCACATGAATCAGTTTGCCGTCGGCCAGCACATGACTACTCAGTGCCTGCCAGGCTTTCTGCACCGCCGGTTCAAACTGGCGCGCGGCAACAGCCCCTGATTCACCCCCCATGCCAGTGCATAGGTGTACAGCGCCGTGCCGCTAGTCTCGCGACTACTGTAATTGACAGGATCCAGCAAGCTGGGGCGCCACAGGCCGTCGGCCTGCTGCAAGCTCAGCAGGCGCTGCGCCATCTCGCGGTACTGGGTGATAAACCGCGCCCGCCCGGCATGCCGCTCCGGAATGTATTGCAGCATCCGCACCAGTCCGCCCATCACCCAGCCATTGCCACGTCCCCAGAACACCTTGCTGCCATTGGCTTCGCGCTGCTCGAAGAAGCGGCTATCGCGGAAATACAGATGCTCGTCACGGTCATACAGGTAGTCGGAAGTGAGCCACCAGTTACGGATCGCAAAATCAAGATAGCGTGGATCGCCCGTCACGGCACTGAGCCGGGCCCATGCTGGTGGCCCCATGAACAGCGCATCGCACCACGACCAGCGATGCTGCACGCCCGGCGTCTTCCAGTTCAGCGAACCGGCGCGCGGATGCGCCAGCATGTAGTCGAACTGGGCACGCATCGGCGCAATCATGTGCGGCTCGCGCGAGTACTGGAACAGCTCTGCATACATCTGACCGACCGCGTAATCATCGGCGTGATACATGCTCGGACCCAAGCGCCATGCATTTTTCTGACCAGCGCTACGCATGGCCTCACGATAGCTTTCGTTACCGGAAATACCCACCAGCGCCATCATTCCGGCGTCCCCGACCGCCTCGGTCCAGTCCTCGAGCGGATAGCCGGTCGGATGTGCCAGCTGCCAGTCGGCCACCCGTTCCATGGTGCGCAGAATCAGCGCAGGGTCATGCACTGCTGCGTCGCTGGTGGCCATGGTGGCCGCAACGGCCTGCGACAGGAGTATGCGCTGCGGTGCGTTGAAACAGCTTGCGGCACCTAACAGCGCCAAAGCGAGCGTAGTCCGACGGAATGGGGGCATGGAATATCCTTGGTAAAGGTGGCCTCGCAACCCGGTGCGACAGCCGTATGCATGAATCGAGTGAGTTAACGATAACACACAAAATATCGCACTGCCTAGCCGCCTTCATCATTTTTTTCTGATGTGCTACAGGAACGTCTGATTCGTGCACAGCCTGCCGATTTGCCCCAAGAAATTGGGCTTGTGCCCCGCAGAATAAGGCGCTGATTCAAACCCACCATCTCGCTGCGCCCTGCGTGGCAAGCAACAAGGTCGCGTCACCGGCACGCGATCGGCCGACTGATTCAGAAAATTTCGCTGAGCAATACACGCCAGTGTGCCCCGCGCGCACAGGAAAAGTCTTGCCAAAACACCAGCACCAATGATAACGTTAGCGCACCTTATCAGCCGCCCTCCGGGCCATCACCATTGAAACTTGTCTTTGAACAGCTAGAAGCAACCCTCGTAGCACTGGGGAATGCCTTCCCTGCCGATACCACCGACCAGCAGTTCTATCGCGCGCGGCAAATCACCGGGCACACAGACGGCGCCAACGTTGGCTGGACCACAGGGTTCTGGACCGGATTGATGTGGCTATCCTACGAACTGACGGGCCGCCAGGTTTTTTATCAGGCCGCATGCCAGCAGAGCCAGAGTTTTAGCCGCCGCCTTGCGACGGGCTGCGACCTGCAACACCACGACATCGGCTTTCTGTATTTGCTCAGCCATGTCGCCGCTGTACAGATTGCTGGTCTGCCGGAGTCTGGCGCCACCGCCATGGCAGCGGCAGAGCGCCTGCTCGCGCGCTATCTGCCCGGCGCCGGCATCCTTCAGGCATGGGGCAGCCTCGACGATCCGCAGGAACAGGGCCGCGCCATCGTCGACGGTTTGATGAACCTGCCATTACTGCACTGGGCCAGCACGACCAGCGGCGATCCGCGCTACCGCGATGCCGCGCGCAGTCACGCACGCCGCACCCGCGAACAACTGGTGCGCGCTGACGGGTCGACCCATCACACCTATTTTTTCGACCCGCTCACCGGTCAGCCACTGCGATCAGCCACACATCAGGGATGGTCTGACAGCTCCTGCTGG
>JAIELO010000053.1 GCA_019752915.1 Burkholderiaceae bacterium | reverse complement strand
CCGCGCCGCTGCGGATTTCTTCGCCGATGGCGCGCCGCGCCAGTTCCATCACGGCCTGCAATTGCGCGTATTTGGCCGGCCCCAGCCCGTGGATGGCGCAGAATTGGCTCAGGCTGGCGCCCAGTAGCGCTTGCAGCGAGCCGAAGTGTTGCAGCAGGTGCTGGGCCAGTTGTACGGCATCGCGTCCCGGCACGCCGGTGCGCAGGAACAGCGCCAGAATTTCCGCATCGGACAGGGCGGCAGCGCCGTCGCGGATCAGGCGTTCGCGGGGACGCTGCTGGGGCGGCCATTGCTGGATCGACATATCGGCTCCTCGGAATGCCAGCGATACAGGGCAGAAGTGCTGGCTTGGCTTACAATATAGCCTTTGCCAGCCTAACCACTTCACGTCATGTCAAACGCGCAACCTGCTGTCGTCACTAAATCGGCTTATCTCACTCTGCATTACCGTCTGGCTTCGCTCGATGGTACGGACATTGTCACCACCTTTCACGCCAATCCTGCCACGCTGATGCTGGGGCAGGGCCAGCTGGCGCCGGTGCTGGAAGAATTGTTGCTGGGTCTGCCGGAAGGCACGCACCAGACTTTCGAGCTGGAACCGGGTGCCGGTTTCGGCCCGCGCAATCCGGAACTGGTGCGCGAAGTCACGCGCGCCACGCTGGACGAAAACTCCAGCCCGGATGCCGACTATAAAATCGGCGATCTGGTCGATTTCGCCGCCCCTGGCGGTGGCCGTTTTGCCGGCATCCTGCGCGAGCTGGGCGAGGAAGTCTGCCTGTTCGACTTCAATCACCCGCTGGCCGGCCAGCCGCTGAAGTTCGAAGTCCAGATCATTTCCGTGCTGTGAGGCCTGTATGAGCGATAAAGAAATTCTGCTGGCCCAGCCGCGCGGCTTTTGCGCCGGGGTAGACCGGGCCATCGAAATCGTCGAGCGTGCGCTGGTCCAGTTTGGTGCACCGATCTATGTGCGCCACGAAATCGTGCACAACGCCTATGTAGTGGAAGACTTGCGCGCCAAGGGCGCCATTTTCATCGAAGAGCTTGACGATGTGCCGGCCGGGAATACCCTGGTGTTCTCGGCCCACGGCGTGTCGCGCGCTGTGCGGGCCGAGGCGGAAGCGCGCGGTCTGAGCATTTTCGACGCGACCTGTCCGCTGGTGACCAAGGTGCACGTGGAAGTGGCCAAGATGCGCAAGCAGGGCTGCGAGATCGTGATGATCGGCCATCAGGGTCATCCGGAAGTGGAAGGCACCATGGGCCAGACCGATGCCGGTATGTATCTGGTGGAAACGGTGGATGATGTGGCCCGCCTCAACGTCAGCAAGCCTGAACAACTGGCCTATGTGTCGCAAACCACTTTGTCGGTCGATGATACGGCCGACATCATTGCCGCACTGAAAGCGCGCTATCCGGCGATTATCGAGCCGAAGAAGGGCGATATCTGCTACGCCACCACCAACCGTCAGGATGCGGTGAAATTCATGGCGCCGCAGGTCGATGTGGTGATCGTGGTGGGGAGCCCGAACAGTTCGAACTCCAACCGCCTGCGTGAAGTGGCCGAGAAAAAAGGCACGCCGGCGTATATGGTCGACAATGCCAGCCTGATTCAGCCGGCATGGCTGGAAGGCACCCAGCGGGTTGGCGTGACGGCCGGTGCTTCGGCGCCGGAAGTGCTGGTACAGGCGGTGATCGACCGCCTCAAGGAACTCGGTGCGCGCAGTGTCCGCACCCTGGACGGTGTCGAGGAATCGGTCACTTTCCCGCTGCCCCGTGGCCTCGATGGCAATAAAGCCACAGTGGCAAGCGATAGCGCGGCGTAAGTGTGGCGAGTGGGGCGGCGGAATAATATTTAGTACTTAGTGGATTATTCCACCGTTCGTTTTCCTAGAATCTCGCTATCATTGCCTCGCCCTTAAAAAGTTGATATGGTTTCGCGCCATCAACGCAGAGAGGACGCGGCTCGCAGCGAGGTGCCGATTCAGGCATAGAACTTGCAACGTAAAGCGTAGTCAACGGCGGCACTACGGAGACCATCTCTCCGGGTGCCGTTTTTGTTACTTGAACCGGCTGTGCAGGCACAACAAATAGTAAAGGCACTCTTTATGGATACTTTTATCCAACAAATTATCAACGGTCTGGTGCTCGGCAGTATGTATGCACTGGTCGCGCTCGGTTACACCATGGTGTACGGCGTGCTCAATCTGATTAACTTCGCCCACGGCGATGTGCTGATGATCGGTGCCATGACCGGCCTGACCATCCTCAAATACCTGAACGAATACGCGCCCGATCTGCCCGGTTACGTGAAACTGGCGATTGCTATCGGCGGGGCGATTCCCGTCTGTATTCTGGTGAATGTGCTGATCGAACGGGTCGCTTACCGTCGCCTGCGCAATGCGCCACGACTGGCACCGTTAATTACCGCCATCGGCGTGTCGATTCTGCTGCAGACCGTGGCGATGATGATCTGGTCGCGCAACCCGCTGGCCTTCCCGCAATTGCTGTCGGCTGAACCGATCACGATAGGCGGCGCACTGATCTCGCAAACCCAGATTCTGCTGCTGGTGCTGGCGGCGCTGTCGATGGTGGGGCTGGTGCTGCTGGTGGAAAAAACCAAGATGGGACGCGCCATGCGTGCTACCGCAGAAAACCCCCGCGTGGCCGGTCTGATGGGGGTCGATTCCAACCGCGTCATCGTCGCCACCTTCGCGCTCGGCGCGGCACTGGCGGCCGTGGCCGGGGTGATGTGGGGCGCCAACTATGCCTCGATCCAGTTTGCGATGGGCTTTGTACCGGGCCTGAAAGCGTTCTCGGCGGCAGTGCTGGGTGGTATCGGCAATATCTATGGCGCCATGATCGGCGGCATCGTGCTGGGCATTATCGAAAGTCTGGGCGCCGGTTATATCGGTGACCTGACGGGCGGCTTCCTTGGTAGCCACTATCAGGACATCTTCGCCTTCGTGGTGCTGATTATCGTGCTGACCGTGCGCCCCTCCGGCATCATGGGCGAGCGCGTGGCCGACCGCGCTTAAAAATAGACAGAGCAGAATTAAGGACGACCATGGCTATTTTGAATTTCGACACTACCCGCAATCCCCGCAAGGCCTACGCCAGCATGGCGCTGGTACTGATCGGCTTGCTGATCTTCCCCTTCCTCGCCGCACCGTTCGGTAACTCCTGGGTGCGCATCGTCGATATGGCGCTGCTGTACATCATGCTGGCGCTGGGGCTGAACATCGTGGTCGGCTTTGCCGGCCTGCTCGATCTGGGCTATATCGCGTTCTACGCGGTGGGTGCCTACATGACGGGGCTGCTGGCCTCGCCCCAGTTCGCCACGCTGCTGGAATCGTTAATCAATGAATATCCGGTGATCGGCAATTCGCTGGTGGCCGTGCTGGGTCCGGAGATCCAGCAGAACGGTATCCACCTGTCGGTGTGGCTGATCGTGCCGCTGGCGGCGGCACTGGCTGGCCTGTTCGGTGCCTTGTTGGGCGCGCCGACGCTGAAACTGCGCGGTGACTATCTGGCCATCGTGACGCTGGGCTTCGGCGAGATCATCCGCATCTTCATGAACAATCTGAACGAGCCGATCAACTTCACCAATGGCCCGCAGGGCATCAATCTGATCGACCCGATCCGGGTGTTCGGCGTGAATCTGGCCGGTGAGGCCGGTTCGCGCGCCAACGTGGTGGTGGGCGGCTTCTCGATGCCGTCTGTGAACGCCTATTACTTCCTGTTCCTGTTCCTGTGCGTGGCGGTGGTGTTCGTCACCTCGCGTCTGCAGGACTCGCGTCTGGGCCGTGCCTGGGTGGCGATCCGCGAAGATGAAATTGCTGCCAAGGCGATGGGTATCAACACCCGTAACGTGAAACTGCTGGCGTTCTCGATGGGCGCGTCGTTCGGCGGCATCGCCGGGTCGATGTTTGCCTCGTTCCAGGGCTTTGTTTCGCCGGAATCGTTCTCGCTGACGGAATCGATTGCCGTGCTGGCGATGGTGGTGCTGGGCGGGATCGGCCACATTCCCGGCGTGATCATGGGCGGCGCACTGCTGGCCGCGCTGCCGGAAGTGCTGCGCCACGTGGTGGAACCGCTGCAGGAGCGTCTGTTCGGTCACGTGCTGATCGAAGCGGAAGTGCTGCGCCAGCTGCTGTACGGTCTGGCGATGGTACTGATCATGCTGAACCGTCCGTCCGGTCTGTGGCCGGCACCCAAGCATGAGGACCGCCCGGATGGCGACTCCGATAGCAAACAACAATCATCCGGCACCATGGCAGCCTGAGGAAAGAAGCATGAGCGAACCAGTCATTCTCCACATCGCCGGCGTGAATAAACGCTTCGGCGGCCTGCAGGCACTTACCGATGTCGGCATTACCATTTTGCGCGGCCAGATTTACGGCCTGATCGGCCCGAACGGCGCCGGTAAAACCACCTTCTTTAACGTCATTACCGGGCTGTACCAGCCGGACACCGGCACCTTCGAACTGGCCGGCAAACCGTACTCGCCGTCGGCACCGCACGAAGTGGCCAAGGCCGGGATCGCCCGTACCTTCCAGAATATCCGCCTGTTTGGCGAGATGACGGCGCTGGAAAACGTCATGGTCGGTTGCCATGTCCGCAGCAAGCAGGGCGTGTTCGGCGCCGTGTTCCGCCACAAGGCGGCGCGTGCCGAAGAAGCGGCGATCCGTCGCCGTGCCCAGGAATTGCTGGACTTCGTCGGCATCGGCCAGTTTGCCAGCCGCACCTCGAAATTCCTGTCGTATGGCGACCAGCGCCGCCTCGAAATCGCCCGCGCACTGGCGACCGACCCGCAACTGCTGGCGCTCGATGAACCGGCGGCCGGCATGAATGCCACGGAAAAACTGGCGCTGCGCGAACTGCTGGTCAAAATCAAGAACGAAGGCAAGACCGTGCTGCTGATCGAGCACGACGTCAAAATGATGATGGGCTTGTGCGACCGGCTGATGGTGCTGGAATACGGCAAACCGATCGCCGAAGGCTTGCCGGCGGAAATACAGAGTAATCAGGCCGTCATTGACGCCTATCTGGGAGGATCGCACTAATGAGCGACAACGTTCTTAAAGTATCGGGACTGAAAGTCGCGTACGGCGGCATCAAGGCCGTCAAGGGTATCGACCTGGAAGTGAACCAGGGCGAGCTGGTGGCGCTGATCGGCGCCAACGGCGCGGGCAAGACCACCACGCTGAAAGCCATCACCGGCACGCTGCCGCCTTGCAAGGTCGAGGGCACGGTCAGCTACATGGGCGAGTCGCTCAAAGGCAGCAAGTCCTTCCACCTGGTCGAGAAGAAGCTGGCGATGGT
>JAIELO010000429.1 GCA_019752915.1 Burkholderiaceae bacterium | reverse complement strand
AGTGGACGATCTGGAACTGACCGTGCGTTCGGCCAACTGCCTGAAAGCCGAAAACATCTACTACATCGGCGACCTGATCCAGCGTTCGGAAAACGAACTGCTGAAGACGCCGAATCTGGGCCGCAAGTCCCTGAACGAAATCAAAGAAGTACTGGCTTCGCGTGGCCTGACCCTGGGCATGAAGCTGGAAAACTGGCCGCCTGCTGGCCTGGAAAAGTAAGCGTTCGAATTTGTCATACGCGTCTTTGTAGTACCCGTCCGGCACATGGTGTGCCGGACGAAATCACTTGAACCGGTCCGCGCCCTGTAGCAGTACAGAGCGATCGAAGAACTCGGATTTAAACACCTGAAAGGAAGTACCATGCGTCACCGTCACGGCCTCCGTAAGCTGAATCGTACCTCGTCCCACCGTCTGGCAATGCTGCGCAACATGACCGTTTCCCTGCTGCGTCATGAAGCCATCAAAACCACGCTGCCAAAAGCTAAAGAACTGCGCCGCGTAGTTGAGCCTATCCTGACCCTGGGCAAGACCGACACCCTGGCAAACAAGCGTCTGGCATTCTCCCGTCTGCGCGATCGTGAAATGGTTCTGAAGCTGTTCGCAGAACTGGGCCCACGTTACGCTAACCGCAACGGCGGTTACCTGCGCATTCTGAAAATGGGTTTCCGTGTTGGCGACAACGCTCCAATGGCTTACGTTGAGCTGCTGGACCGTCCAGAAGTCACCGACATCGACGCCGCACCAACCGCTGAAGAGTAATCTTCGCAGTTGTTGAAGCACGTGAAAAAAACCAGGCCTAGCCTGGTTTTTTTTCGTCTGGCTGGCCAGCCTATGCGCTAGCAGTACGGGGCATGGCGCAGCGCTTAGCTGCAGCCCAGCACCTTGCTATCTGGCGGGCAGCGCAGGTAGCGCTCGCGGATTCTGCGATACTCGCCGCTGTCGATCATGGCCTGCAGCGCCTGGTTGAAGGACTCGACGAATTGCGGCGTAATGCTACGCTTGCTGAAGGCCACCATCGAGGTGTTGGACGAGGCGATGATGCCACTCGGTTTGAGCACCCCCTCCAGCCCGAGCTGACGTAGCTCTACCTCAGCGCTGGCCTCGTCGGCGATCATGCCGTCGATGCGCCCCAGTGCCATCATTTTCCAGGCATTGCGGCGCAAGGTGACTGGTACCTGATTGTTCCTGAACAGGGGATTGGCCTTGAGCGTATCGAAATTGTCGCCATACGACACGCCAATCTGCACCCCGAGCTGGAACTGGGTGCCGACTAGTTCGTCCAGTTTGCTGAGCCGATACTGGCTGCGTGCCTTGGGCCCCCAGTAGAGCACGTTCCGCGACTGCAAGGCGGGAATGGAAAAATATGCATAGCTTTCACGATCCGCGTTGCGAAAAGTGCCGGAGAGGAGATCGAGGCGGCCCGCTTCGAGTTCGATCAGCGCGCGCGCCCAGGGCATGTTGACGAACACCGCACGGCAGCCGGTGCGTTGGAGTATGGCGCGCATCAGGTCCGCATCGAAGCCAACTACCTCGCCATTGGGCGCGCGGTAGGAGTACGGTGCGTCGTCGTACCAGCGCACGGTCTTTTCGCAGGCCTGAGCGTCGAGTGTCGGCATCGACACGATCGCCAAGATGGTTAACAAATACCGGACGGACGCCACGCTGTTCCTTTTCCTGTGCTGAGATAACTTGCCTGTTTTAGGGCCGATCTTAACAGATTATAAAGAATCGGGGCGCAACGACCCTACTACGCATGGGCGTTGCGCCGCTATTTTTCAAGCAGGCGGTCGTGAGGGGCTAGCGCAGGCGGCGCGCACCTGCGGCTTTGAATTCGGAGCCGTCACGCCATACCGGCGTGGTGCCGTTGGCGATCTCGAGACCGACCTGAAACAACAGGCCAATGTCCTGCACGCCGCCGCTGAAGTCCCAGTCACTGCGCACCGTATCGCTGGTCTGGTGGTAGTCGTGCGCGACGTAGTGGTTGACCACTTCATGCGCGTAGTTGTCGGGACGCTCGAGGTAGCCGCTGCGCGCTTTGGTGTACAGCACCGGTACGCCGACACGGGCGAATTCGAGCTGGTCGGCGCGGTAGAAGCTGCCCAGTTCAGGGCGGCTGTCGTTTTCCATTTTGCGGCCCTGTGCCGCGGCATATTTGGCCAGCAAATCATCGATGCTGGAGTGGCCCGAGGTGACGTTTTCGATCTGGGCGGTCTTGCCCCAGGCGTTGATGCCATCGATGTTGATATTGGCAACCGTCTGACGCAGCGGCACCAGTGGATGGGCGGCGTAGTATTTGGCGCCCAGCAGGCCGCGTTCTTCGGCCGTGGTAGCGAGGAACAGGATCGAACGTTTCGGCGCCTGATCGGCAGGCAGTGCTTGATAGGCTTGTGCCAGTGCCAGCAGGGCGGCGGTGCCGGAGGCGTTGTCGAGCGCGCCGTGATAGATCTGTTCGGTACGGCTGCCCGGCAGGCGGGTATCAATACCGAGGTGGTCCCAGTGGGCGCTGTAGATCAGGTATTCATGTTTGAGTTGGGGATCGCTGCCTTCGATCATGCCGACCACGTTATGCGACTGCAGGTTGCGGCTGCGGTTGTCGATGCGGAACTCGGCTTTGGCCTTGAGCAGCACCGGGCGGAAATCTTTGCGCAGCGCTTGCTGCTTGAGCTGGTCGAAGTCGTAGCCGGCAGCGCTCAGCAGTTCTTTGGCGCGTTCCAGCTGGATCCAGCCCGGGACGGTCGGGGCATCGGGATCGGCGCCTTTGCGCTGCAGGCTGAAGTGCTCGCCGACGCCACCGCTACGCACCACATCCCACGGATAGGCGGCCGGTTTGGTTTCGTGGATGATGATGGCGGCTGCCGCGCCGAGCTTGGCGGCGATTTCGTATTTGTAGGTCCAGCGCCCGTAGTAGGTCATGGCCTTGCCTTTGAACATGGCCGGATCAAGTTGGTCGGGATGGGCCGGATCGGGGATGGGCGGGTCGTTAATCAGCATCAGCAGCGTCTTGCCGCGCACATCGAGACCCTTGTAATCATCCCAGCCGTATTCCGGTGCCTGCACGCCGTAGCCGACGAAGACGATGTCGGAGTCGGCCACGCGGGCATGCTCGCCCGGGGTGGTCGAGTGCGCCACGTAGTCATCCGGGAAGTTCAGGTGCACCTTCTTGCCGGCCACCGTGTAGCGCAAGCTGGGCAGCGGTTGCTGGCCGCGCATGGGCACCGCTTGCACCCAGCTGCCATTGGGATTGCCGGGACGCAGTCCCAGTTTGCGGAACTGCTCCGTCAGATAGTTGACGGTCAGGGTCTCGCCAGTCGAGCCCGGCGCGCGGCCCTCGAATTGGTCCGAGGCGAGTACCTTGATGTGCTGTAACAGGGTCTCGGCGCGGATGGTCGCCAGTGCGGCATCCGGGGTCTGGGCCTGAGTGAGCGGCTGAGTGAGCGTGCCGGTCAGTAGCAGGGTGGAACACAGCAGGGGGCGCAAGATCGCCATGGATCACTCCGTGAGAGGGAAAAGTGCAGTGTCGCACAACTCCTGCCGGCGAGGGCGCTTTAAGGGCGCTATCAGACGGTCTCGAGCGACTCGGTGTAGTATGCGGAAGAACCGTTTTGTCGAAAGATTTCCATGTTGCGTTTTGCCCGATTCTGCCTTCCGCTGCTGACCCTGTTCGCGCTGCTGCTGTCTACGCCAGTGCGTGCCGATGACGCTTTTCTGGAGCCCGATGCCGCCTTTAAATTTTCGGCCCGGATGGTCGATGGGCATACCGTCGCAGTGACCTTCCAGATTGCCGATGGCTACTATATGTACCGCGAACGCTTCAAGTTCAGCGCGCAGGGAGCCAAGCTGGGGGCGCTGGCGATACCGGCGGGGACCGTGCACTTCGATGAAACCTTCCAGAAAAATGTCGAGACCTATCGCAAGTCGGTCAGCATGACGCTGCCGGTCGATGCGGCCGGTAGTTTTACTTTGCTGGGCACGGGGCAGGGCTGTTCCGATAAGGGCCTGTGCTACGCGCCGCAGGACTACAAGATCACGCTGGTGGGCAGCGGTTCGGTGCCGCTGCCGGCAGTTGCTGCTAGCGCGACGGCAGCGCCGGGCGCGAGTACGCCGGTAGCGAGTAATGCCGCAGCAGCTGGCGCACTGCCGGCAACGCCTGCCAGCAATGGTGCCGCGCTGGAAGGCAAGGCTGCTGCCGTGACGGCGGGGGTGACCATCCGCGCCATTCCTGCGCCCGTTACCACTGTGCTGGCACCACAAACTATGCCGGCACCCGCCAGCGCTGCCAGCAATGAAGCGGGGCGTCTGGACGCGGCGCTGAAATCCGGCAAGCTGCTGGTGATTCTGCCGCTGTTTGCCTTGCTGGGACTGGGGCTGTCCTTCACGCCCTGCGTGCTGCCGATGGTGCCGATTCTGTCCTCGATCATCGTCGGCGAAGGCGCCAACACCAGCCGCGGGCGTGGCCTGTTGCTGTCGCTGACCTACGCGTTCGGCATGGCCATCGTCTACACGGCGCTCGGTGTGGCAGCCGGTCTGGCCGGTGAAGGTCTGGCGGCGGCGTTGCAAAATCCCTGGGTACTGGGCAGTTTCGGGGTGCTGATGGCCGTGCTGTCGCTGTCCATGTTCGGCATTTACGATCTGCAGGTGCCGGCTGCGCTGCAGTCCAAGCTCAGTGATGTGTCGAACCGCCAGTCGTCCGGCAAGCTGGCCGGCGTGTTCGTGATGGGCGCGATTTCTGCCCTGATCGTCGGGCCCTGCGTGGCGGCGCCACTGGCGGCCGCACTGGTGTACATCAGCCAGAGTCGTGACGTATTGATTGGTGGCAGTGCGCTGTTCGCGATGGCCGTCGGCATGAGCGTGCCGCTGCTGCTGGTGGGCGTGTCGGCCGGCGCGTTGCTGCCGCCCGCCGGGGTGTGGATGGATGGTGTGAAGCGTTTCTTCGGTGTGCTGATGCTGGCGATGGGCTGGTGGCTGGTGGCGCCGGTATTGCCGGCTGCCGTGCAGATGCTGGGCTGGGCGGCCTTGCTGGTTGGCTATGGCATGTATTTGCTGCTCAACCGTGGCGGCTGGCTGGCGAAATCGGCGGCGCTGGTGTTCGCTGCGCTGGGGCTGATGCAACTGGTGGGCGTGGTCAGTGGCGGGCGCGATGCGCTGGCGCCGCTGGCCCATCTGGGTACGCCGACCCATCAGGCGCTCACATTCCAGCGCATCAAGACGGTACAGCAGCTCGACGCAGTGCTGGCCAACACCGGTGGCAAGACGGTGATGCTGGACTTTTACGCCGACTGGTGCGTGTCCTGCAAGGAAGTGGAAAAGCTGACCTTTGTCGCAGCACCGGTGCAG
>JAIELO010000306.1 GCA_019752915.1 Burkholderiaceae bacterium | reverse complement strand
ACTCCCTCACTGACGCCCTTACGCTTCACGCTCCCCAAAAGAAAAAGCCCGCGCACCTTGCAGTGCGCGGGCTTTTTTTCAGGGCAGTCCGGGATTAGTCGGCCAGCACTTGTTTGCTACGCGAGTTCTGGAACATCGGCAGCGGGTTGGTGGTATCGACATCGATCACCGTGGTGCCTTGCTTGACACCGCCCAGCAGATAGTTGACCACACCGACATGACGCTTGCCAGTTGGCAGACCCGACCAGCTCATCGCCACCGATGCCGTACCACCGATGGTGGCGGCGCTTGGCAGCAGCACTTTCAGGTTACCACCGGTCGAGGTCGGTTGTACCAACCAGCTCGACAGGGTGTAGGTCTCGCTACCGTTTGCCGGAGCATAGCCGATCACGCACACTTTATAGTCACCTGCGGCTGGTGCCAGCAGTTGTACGCGCTCGTTCGAGGTGTCGCCACCACTGCTTGCTACCGCGGTCGTACCTTTGACCACCAGCAGATCCAGGTCGGAAGTGCCGTTGGCCAGCGTATCGCTATCGAACAGTGCGAAGCGTGCCAGCATGGTGCCAGCCGGGATGGTGACCGGGTGAGCCACCACACCCACACCACCACCTGCCGCGCAGGCCGCAGTCAGCGCTGCCGAAGCCGTGTTTGCGGCCTTGGCGATGCTGCGCACTTCCTGGGTCGCTGGCAGCAGGCCGCCTTTGACACTGGTCATCGCGCCAGCAAAGCCGGTGCCCACGGTGAAGATCTTGCTACCCGATATCGCTTCGCTATACACCCCTGCAGGTGCCGCCAGCGCGCTACCACGTACGGTCAGCGGGCTACGCACGCTGTGCACGCCATCGCTCCATACCAGACGGCCGTAGGCCCAGGTATCGATCGGTGCGTTGGTACGGGTGAACTTGACGGTGAAGCTAGCTTTCTGACCAGCACCAATCACCAGCGTCGATGGCTGCACGTCCACCGTGTAGCCTGGTACCGAAGCGACTGCGTTGTAAGTAGCGCTGCTGCTACCGACATTGGTTACGGTACGGGTCAGGGTCATCGAGCCGAGAACATTACCGGCCGTCAGCGATGGCAGGTTCAGATTCTGCGCCGAGATCGCACCACCAGCGCTGGCGCACTGGGCGGCCGTGTACACCAGATTCTGACCGCACAGGAAACGTACGTAATCAATCGGTGCGATGTCATATACCAGACCAGGATCGGCAGCGGTGGTCGGCGCCACATGGCCGGCACCCTGGCCCCACGGCAGCGAGCCGTTGTTCTTGGCCGTCGCGTCCCAGGCGACACCGGTGTTCAGACCATCGCTGAAGGTATCGAACGCGGTGGTCATCAGCGCCGATTTGATCGCAGCCGGCGTCCAGTCCGGGTGGCGCTGCTTGAGCAGTGCAGCGATCCCGGCGACGTGCGGCGACGCCATCGAGGTACCGGTGTAGAACGCCCATTCGGCTTTTTCCGCAGCGCTGCCATTGGCGACTGCATTGCGTTGATCCTTGCTCAGATCGGCGGTAACGGCGGCCAGAATATCGGTGCCGGGTGCAGTCAGGTCCGGTTTCAGAATGTTCGCATTGGCAACGTTAGGGCCACGCGAGGACGAGCCATTCATAACCGGCGCATTTGTCGCGGTATCACGGGTCGCGCGCAGATTACCCAGGCTAGCCGTCGCACTGGTCGGATTGGCCGCCACATAATTTTTCAGGGTATTGGCATTGTCCACTGCAATATGCACCGTCGAAATCGTGTGCGGCTGGCTCAGGATGGTGGTTGCACCACCGCCCACGTTACCGATCACCACACCGACTGCACCGGCGGTCTTGGCGTTGGCCGATTTGTTGACCAGCACGTTGTTACCGCGGTCGCAGACCAGAATCTTGCCCGCTACTTTGACTGGATCGAGCAATGCGCTAATGCCGTCTGCAGCGCCGAAGCATTGCGCCAGTTTGGCCGCGTCAACACCGTCCAGACCAGCATCCTTGGACAGGATCAGCGGTGCCGACGGGGTGTTGGCATTACCCGACGCACCCGACAGCGCATTACCGTTGCCCAGAATGGCATCGCCGAGGTAGATACGGTCATGGGTCGAGTTACCCACCGTGGTCAGCCATGGGCTGATGTGACCCACCGGTGCCGGCGCAGTCGAGGTCGGGCCCGAGTTACCGGCCGAAGCGGCGACGAAAACACCCGCCGCTGCCGCGCCAAGGAAGGCCTGTTCGGTTGCTTCATTGAACGTGCCACCGCCGGCGCTGGAGCCGATCGAGAAGTTAATCACGTTCACGCCATCTTTCACGGCCTGGTTGATCGCGGCCACGCTGCTGGCAGTCGGACAGCCATTCTTGGCCGTTACCGCATCGGTCCAGCAAACTTTATACGCGGCGATACGGGCACGCGGTGCCATCCCGGTGATCTTGCCCAGGTTTACGCCGCTGCTGGTGACGGTGACGCCAGCGTTACCGCCGGCCGTGCTGGCCGTATGATCGCCGTGACCGCCCGAACCTTCTGCGCCGCCGACCGAATCACGTGCCGAGTTAAATTCGGTCCAGTGCAGGCTCTGGCTGGCAGGCTTGTAATAGCGTGCGCCGATCAGCTTGTTGTTACAGTTGTTGACGCCAAAGCCTTCACCGGTAGCGCACAGGCCTTTCCAGCTGGCTGGCGGCGCGTCGTACACACGGGTCGAGCCCTGATGGCTTGGATTGCCTGCGTCATCGACGCGATCCGCAAAACTGGCATGCTCAGGCCAGATACCGCCATCGACGATACCGATGATGATGTTTTCGCCGGCAGCATCTTTACCGCCCACTTGCTGCCACAGACCACCGGCTTTATCCAGACCGAGGAAGTTCGGGGTGTAGCTAGTGTCAAGTTGCATGATCGAGTCAGCCGTAATGGCGGCGACACCCGGATTGCTTTTCAGCGCGCGGACTTCTTCGTCCGTCAGCAAGGCGGCAAAGCCGTTGAAGACGACATCGTACTTGTGGGTGACTTCGGCAGCACTGACCGAGCTGATCACTGCCTGCTGTTTGGCATCCAGATAGTTGATGTAAGCCTGGACATCGGACGCATCAACATTCAGGCGCTGGCCAGCGGCTGGCATGGTAGCGGGCAGACCGGCGACCTGGCCGGTGTAGGTGGCAACTGGTTTATCCACCAGTTGCACGATGTAGGAGCGACGTTCTTCATCGGCAAATGCCGTGCTGGTCAGCGTCGACAGCAGCATCAGCACTGCGGAGGTAATTGGACGTAATTTCATGACTAGGACTTTCTCGACTCAAGCGTTGTGGGAGGCGCGACGACGGCGCGACAGCAGACCGATCGCGGCCAGACCAAGACCGAGCATGGCGTAGGTCTGAGGTTCCGGCACTGCAGTCACTTCGATGTTGTCGATGGCGAACTGGGCCTGATTACCGTAAGGGCTGCAACCGCCATTGCCATCAAACAGGCAGGAGCTGAACACCACGCTGCTATAGGCGGCGGTACCGAACTGGCTGGTCAGGGCCGCGTGCAGGAAAGGCGAAGCGCTGCTGCTGTTCAGTCCAGAGAAGTCCAGCTCGGCATACACGGTGCCACCGCTAACTTTTTCTGCCGAGATCGTCAGCTTGCCTGGCAACAGTCCAGCAGACAGGCCACCGATCGGCGAGACGAAGGCGTAATCGATCCCGCTCAGACGGAAACCGCGCGCATCGCTACCTGTCAGTTTCACGGCGCCGTCATTCAGGCCCGCGTAGTAGGTACTGGTGTTACCGGATGGGCACACTGCAGTGAAGCAGGTGTATGGATCGGCGCCATTGACCAGCACACCCGCCAGGCCATCACCGGTGGAAGAGAACGGACTATCGATCACCAGCAAATTAAAGCCGTGATCGATGAAGCTACTGCCACCTGCAAAAATATCGGGAAGCTGCGACTCGAAATTGATCGTGTCCGCCATGGCGGGTGCCGCGCTCATCAGTGCCATAGCCCCCAGCGCTGTTGCGCTGAGCTGCTTCAGCCGACGAAAGGCTGGAGCCTGCTGCAATTGGGTCGAATTGTTCATTTGTCTGCCTTGTGGGATAGGGGGATTCCGTGGCCCGCCCGGTCGGTACACCGACTTGAGCCTGTGGTTACTTTATTAAAAGTAGTGGTCAATATATCAAAGGCAGATCATTACAATAATGAATTAATACGGTGATTTATTTGAAAAAATTTAAATTTACCGAATAATCATCCGAAACCACTGTGAAATCACCGTCATCAAATGGTCATAAAACCATCTGAAATTAGCTGTATTTCCGTTGTGCTTATACAAAAATGAAAATTTAAACAAAATTCCTAAAATGTCTAATTTGAGACAAATTTTCGCAACATCGTCCAGTGCCATTTAAATTGAGACTGCTGGTTGCTTATTGCTGCGATCCTGCAGAACAAAAAAAAGCCAGCCCGAAGGCTGGCTCAAAAAAGGCAAATTGTACGGCGATGATTATTTGGTGACTATTTTCTTCATGGCAACGCAACGCTGGTCTTCCTGATGTGCTACGAGCAAGGAACGCAAGGTACCAGCCGACAGAGCTTTCGCTTTATCGAGTGCCGTCTGCAGCTGCGCCACACTGGCCGGGGTGCAGGCGCTCGGCAACAGGGTATTGGCATAGGTACGCATGAATACCGGACCACTGCGCTGGTCCACCTGTGGCAATTGCGCGAGCCGCTGTGCGGCAGTCAGGGCACTGAGCGCACCCTGCTCGGCCGGGTACAGATTCTCCATGGCTTTGCGTATTTTGGAGAACGGCAGCTTGCTGTCCGGAGCCGTGATGGTCGCCAGCCAGGCCGTTTTCACCGCCGCATCGGGCTGGATCACGGTCGCGGCAACGGCTGCGGCCTGTCCGGCATCGGACGGGTCACGCGCCTGCTCGGCTGCCAGCAGTGCCGCAGCACCCGGATAAGCGTAACGGTTGAGACGAATAACAATCTCCCAGCGCACATCCTGGCTCACGTTCAGCCCTGCCAGCAGCAGCTTGCCGCTGAGGATATCGGCAAGCTGCTGCAGTGCCGCTGGCGTGCTGGCCAGCCCCACAAAGGTGCCGAACCAGCGGCGCTGGAAGTTGTTGTCGCCCTGCGCTGCCTGCGCCGCCTTGAAAGCCATCTGCTCCAGCTCGGGCAGTACCTGCTGACGATAGGACGCCAGTTCCGGCCCCATCTCGTCCAGGTACGCTTTGGCCATGCGCAGCTTGCCCGTGACGTCACCGAGCAGGGTGTAATCCTTTTCGCCGGGGGCATTGGCCAGCGCGGTTTTCAGGAAAGCGTCCAGCGGCAATTGTGCCGCGCGCACGCTGTCCCACAGGCTTTGCCACAACATCGAGCGCAGCAGCGGATCCTCAACCTTGCTCAATGCGCTCTG
>JAIELO010000178.1 GCA_019752915.1 Burkholderiaceae bacterium | reverse complement strand
CCCTGTTCAGCGGCATCGACAAACCGACCCTGCCAGTCTTTTACGATCCGTCCCAGTCGACCATGCTGGCGATGGTGAAGGGCTTGCTGACCCAGCAGGTGATGCAGGCCAGCAGCGCTGCCGCGTTCAGCTTTACCGATAGCAGCAGCACCAGTGAGCAGTTGCAGCAGGTCGCTGCGAGCGACCTGAAAGCTAGCGACAAGGCGCAACTGACGGAGTTTCTCGGCAGCCTGAAAAAATATCAGGACCAGCGCGCCGCCGATGCCGCGCAACACAAGGCCGACGCGACAGCGGAACCAAGCGGCAAGCCGGGTGGCATGAGCGTGCCATTTACTACGCAGGATGAAGCGCTCAGCAGCGGTCCGCGCTACAACGGCTACGCACACTCGTTTGCCGGGATGGGCGTGCAGTTCATTCTGTTCATGGGCATCGATATGGGGATCGGCATTCTGCTGGCGCGCCGCACGGGGATCTGGAATCGTTTGCTGGCGGCACCGGTCACGCTCACCACGGTGCTGCTGGGACGGGGCATTTCCGGTGCCATCATCGCCATGGGGCTGATGTGCGCGCTATTTGCCTGTGCCATGCTGATTTTCAAAGTGACGATCAGTACCTTCGCCGGCTTTCTGCTGCTGGCCCTTAGCTTTGCGCTGATGACGGCCGCCTTTGGCCTCTTGATCGCCGCCTTCGGTAAAACCCCGGAAGCGGCGCGCGGCATGGCGGTGTTTGCCACCATGATCATGGTGATGCTCGGTGGAGCGTGGGTGCCCTCGTTCATCTTCCCCGAGTGGATGCAGCAGGTCACGCTGGTGATCCCGACCCGCTGGGCGGTAGATGGCTTCGATGCCGTGAGCTGGCGCGGACTGGGACTCGATGCGGCGTTCGCGCCGAGTGCCGTGCTGCTGGGCTTTACGCTGGTGTTTGCCGCGCTGGCGATCGGGAAGTTCCGTCGCGAGCAGCAGCAATAAGCTGCGCCGGCCATGCGCGGCGGCTTGCGCATGGCCATCTCCAGAGCGGCGAGTCTAAGCGGGCAATGCGCTGGCCCGCTTAGGACAGGTTCGGCGCCAGCCAGCTTTCCAGCTGGGCTTTCTCGACCTGACGACGGGCGGCCATATCGTTCAACTGGTCTTCGCCGATTTTCCCCACCACGAAGTACTTCGACTCCGGATGCGCGAAGTAGAAGCCGGACACGGCTGCACCCGGATGCATGGCGAACGATTCCGTCAGCGTGATGCCGACGCTTTCCGCCTGCAGGGTGTTGAATACGTCGCGCTTGACGGTGTGTTCCGGGCAGGCCGGATAGCCGGGCGCCGGACGGATGCCGCGATACTGTTCGCCGATCAGGGCGCTGTTGTCGAGCGTTTCGTCGGCCGCATAGCCCCACAGGTCGGTACGCACGCGCTGGTGCAGATATTCGGCAAACGCTTCGGCCAGACGGTCGGCCAGCGATTTCAGCATGATCGACGAGTAGTCATCGTGAGCCGCTTCGAAACGCTGCTCGTGCTTCTCGATGCCCAGCCCGGCGGTGACGGCAAACATGCCGATGTAATCCTTGATGCCGGAGTCCTTGCTGGCGATGAAGTCGGCCAGGCACTGGTTCGGTCGCTGCACGCCATCGACCAGCGGTTTCACGCCCTGCTGGCGCAGGCCGTAGTAGGTGAAGTCGACCTTGCTGCGGCTATCGTCGGTGTAGATCTCGATGTCGTCATGGTTGACGCTATTGGCTGGCAGGAGCGCGATCACGCCATTGGCGGTGAGCCAGCGGCCGTCGATCAGTTTCTTCAGCAATGCCTGACCTTCTTCGTACACCTTGGTCGCAGCAACGCCCACCACTTCATCGCTGAGGATGGCCGGGAAGGGGCCGGCCAGATCCCAGGTCTGGAAGAACGGACCCCAGTCGATGTACTGGGCGATGGTGGCCAGATCGACATTCTTGAACTCGCGCCGGCCGATGAATTTCGGTTTGACCGGGGCTGCCGCGCCGCTGAAGGACAGTGTCATTTTGTTGGCGCGCGCCTGCTCCAGCGTCAGCATCGGCAGGGCTTTCTTGCCGGCGTGCTGGACGCGGATGCGTTCATAGTCTTCGGCGATATCGTCGATGTACTGCTGGCGGCTCTCCGGCGTCAGCAGCGATTGCGCCACCGAGACCGAACGCGAAGCGTCCGGTACATACACCACCGGGCCGTCGTAGTTGTGGGCGATCTTCACGGCCGTGTGGGCACGGCTGGTGGTGGCGCCACCGATCAGCAGCGGAATTTTCAGCATGCGGAAATGTTCGTCGCGCTGCATTTCCTTGGCCACGTGGGCCATTTCTTCCAGCGATGGCGTGATCAGGCCGGACAGGCCGATGATGTCGGCATTTTCCAGCTTGGCGCGTGCCAGAATTTCCGAGCACGGCACCATCACGCCCATGTTGACCACTTCGAAGTTATTACACTGCAGGACCACCGAAACGATGTTCTTGCCGATGTCGTGCACGTCGCCCTTGACGGTGGCGATGACGATCTTGCCCTTCGGTTTGGCGACGATGCCGGTGCGCTGTTCTTCGGCCAGTTTTTCTTCTTCAATGTACGGAATCAGGTGGGCCACCGCCTGCTTCATCACGCGTGCCGATTTCACCACCTGTGGCAGGAACATTTTGCCCTGACCGAACAGGTCGCCGACGATGTTCATGCCATCCATCAGCGGGCCTTCGATGACGTGGATCGGCCGGCCATTGGCCGCCAGCACCTGCAGGCGCATTTCTTCCGTATCTTCGCTGATGAACTGGGTAATGCCATGCACCAGTGCGTGTGCCAGACGTTTTTCGACTGGCGCAGCGCGCCATTCCAGATTCTGGGCATCCTGCTTGCCGGCGCCGGCCTTGAGGGTGCCGGCGATATCGATCATGCGTTCGGTGGCGTCGTCGCGGCGGTTCAGCACCACGTCCTCGACCCGTTCGCGCAGTTCGGCCGGCAGGTCGTCATACACGCCCACCATGCCGGCGTTGACGATGCCCATGGTCATACCGGCCTTGATGGCGTGGTACAGGAACACGGTGTGGATCGCTTCACGCGCCGGGTCGTTACCGCGGAACGAGAACGACACGTTGGAAACGCCGCCCGAAATTTTGGCGTGCGGCAGATTCTCGCGGATCCAGCGGGTGGCGTTGATGAAGTCCACCGCATAGTTGTTGTGTTCTTCGATGCCGGTGGCAATCGCGAAAATGTTCGGGTCGAAGATGATGTCTTCGGGCGGGAAGCCGACCGTTTCGGTCAGCAGCTTGTAGGCGCGCGCGCAAATTTCGATCTTGCGTTCAAAGGTGTCGGCCTGACCTTTTTCATCGAAGGCCATCACGATCACGGCAGCGCCGTAGCTCAGGCACAGGCTGGCCTGACGGATGAACTCCGCTTCGCCTTCCTTCATCGAAATCGAATTCACGATGGACTTGCCCTGCACGCATTTCAGACCCGCTTCGATGACCGACCATTTCGACGAGTCGATCATGATGGGCACGCGCGAGATGTCCGGTTCCGAGGCGATCAGATTCAGGAAGCGCGTCATCGCGGCCTGCGAATCGAGCATCGCTTCATCCATATTGATGTCGATGATCTGCGCGCCGTTTTCTACCTGCTGGCGTGCCACGCTGAGCGCTTCGTCGTACTGTTCGTTGAGGATCATGCGCGCGAAGGCTTTCGAGCCGGTGACGTTGGTGCGCTCGCCGACGTTGACGAACAGCGAGCTGTCGTCGATGGTGAACGGCTCCAGACCGGACAGGCGCTGGGCTACTGGCACCTGTGGCACGCTGCGTGGCGTGACCGGCGCGAGGATTTCGCCGATGGCACGGATGTGGTCGGGCGTGGTGCCGCAGCAGCCGCCGGCGATGTTGATAAAGCCCGCTTCGGCGAATTCTTTCAGCAGTGCCGAGGTGTCGGCTGGCAGCTCGTCAAAGCCGGTGTCGCTCATCGGGTTGGGCAGACCGGCGTTCGGGTAGATGCAGACGAAGGTATCGGCGATCTGCGACAGTTCTTCCGCATACGGGCGCATCAGCGCAGCACCGAGCGCACAGTTCAGGCCGATGGTCAGCGGCTTGGCGTGGCGTACCGAGTTCCAGAAGGCGGGCACCGTCTGGCCCGACAGAATCCGGCCCGACGCATCGGTGACGGTGCCAGAGATCATCAGCGGCAAGCGCGCTTGCTGCGGATGGGCGGCATAGAACTGGTCGATGGCGAACAGGGCGGCTTTGCAGTTGAGCGTATCGAAAATGGTTTCCACCAGCAGCACATCGACGCCGCCTTCGACCAGAGCTTCGACCTGTTGCTGGTAAGCGGCAACCAGTTGGTCAAAGGTGATGTTGCGCGCAGCAGGGTCGTTGACGTCGGGCGAAATCGAGGCCGTTTTCGGCGTCGGTCCCAGTGCGCCGGCGACGAAGCGCGGCTTGTCGGCGCTGCTGTACTTGTCGCAGGCAGCGCGTGCCAGCTTAGCGGCGGCGACGTTCATTTCGTAGGCCAGATGGCCCATGTGGTAGTCGTCCTGCGCAATCGTGGTAGCGCCAAAGGTATTGGTTTCGATCAGATCGGCACCGGCGGCCAGATAGCGTTCGTGGATTTCCTGAATCACCTGCGGCTGCGTCAGCGTCAGCAGTTCGTTATTGCCTTTGACGAACAGTTCGCGCGCGCCGATTTCGGCCGGTGGCGCGAAATCGATGAAGCGGCCTTGGGCGCCGCCACGGTAGGCGATCTCGTCCAGTTTGTATTGCTGGATGATGGTGCCCATCGCGCCGTCGAGAATCATGATGCGGCGCGCGAGGATCTCGCGCAGCTGGGCATCGGTCTTGGACATGACGGGGCGGGACACGTTGTTGTTCATTTGGTACTTTCTGAGAGCGTGGACGAGCGCGCCAGTGGTTGACGGCGGTCTGAAATTATACGTGATTGCAGAATTTGCTTCAGAAAACGGCCGTGTCGCCGCAACTATCTGCCTATGGGAGGGCGGCCGCGTGCCCGTGGGGGTGTTGCGCCGCCGGCCGCTGGGATGGCGGCAGCAAGCCGTGATTGCGTGTTGTAGCATGGAAACTAATGCACACAGGTGGTTGTTGTTGCTAGAAAACTCAGGTATTGTCGGCTGGGTGATTCGGGTAAATCGCCTTGCATTTTGCAATCAATTTGCATCAATTTGCATCAATCTTGCGAGAAAGCTCAGTATGGCCGTTCTATGTCGATTCCCTCAGCATCTGGCGGTAGCGGCAGTGGCAAGTCAACGGTGTCCCAGCAAGTGCTGGCCTCGTTCGGCGCCGAGATGGTCTCCGTCGTGATGCAGGACGATTACTACTGCGACCAGTCGCACCTCAGCCCTGAAGTGCGCCGCAGGCAGAATTACGACCATCCCCAGGCCTTCGACTGGCCCTTG
>JAIELO010000367.1 GCA_019752915.1 Burkholderiaceae bacterium | reverse complement strand
CTACCCGACCAGCAAATTCCTGGACGAAGGTAAAAAAGCCGAGCGCCAGTGGTGGCAGCTGTGGAACTAAGCCAGCCAGCCCTCAAGAAATAATGCCGCATAAATAGGGACGCAACGCCAATACGAAGCATTGGCGTTGCGTCCCTGATTTTTTTGACAACTAATTGCGGCTTTTGTGAGCTCGCTACCAGGCTTTACACGGTTTTACTCGGCGACGCGACGGCGGAAAATCCAGTTGTTTTCAGTGGAGTCGCTGGCGACGAAGGCGTAGCCGTCGAGGTCGAACTTCTTCAGTTTGCGCGGATCGCGGATGTTTTTCTGCGCGGCATAGCGCGCCATCAGGCCGCGCGCCCGCTTGGCGTAGAAGGAAATGATTTTGTACTTGCCGCCCTTCCAGTCTTCGAATTGCGGCGTAATGACGGGAATCGCCAGCTGTTTCGGACGTACCGATTTGAAGTATTCGCCGGAGGCAAGATTCACCAGTACTTCGGCGCCCTGCTCTGCCGCCGTGCGGTTCAGGGCGTCGGTGATGGTGTCGCCCCAGAAGGCGTACAGATCCTTGCCGCGCTCGGTGCTCAGGCCAGTCCCCATTTCCAGACGGTGCGGGTGGATCAGGTCCAGCGGGCGCAGCAAGCCGTACAGGCCGGACAGAATGCGCACATGGCTTTGCGCATAATTAAGCTGGGCAGGTTTCAGGCTGCGCGCGTCGAGCCCGGCATAGACGTCGCCATTAAACGCCATCACCGCTTGCCGGCCGCCTGCCGTATCATGGCTCCAGCTGGCGTAACGGGTGACGTTCAGGGCGGACAGCTTATCGGACAGCTCCATCAGTTCGCCAAGTTCCTGCGGCGACAGTTCGCGCAAGCGCTCGATCAGCTGGGCCGAGTGGTCGAGAAAATCCGGTTGGGTGTGCAGCTTGGTGGTCGGTGGCGTCTCCATATCGAGACTCTTGGCAGGCGAAAGCACTATCAGCATAAAATTTCAATTCAACATAAATACAGAACTGCAACATGATACCTGTTCCACAGAAACCCATCCCGCGCATCGTCATTGACACCAATGTCTGTCTCGATCTGTTCGTGTTTCACGATCCCCGCTGGAGTGCCCTGATGGCGGCGCTGGAAAATGGTAGCGTCGAAGCGGTGACCCGCTCCGATTGCCGCGACGAGTACAACATCGTGCTGCACTACAGCCATCTGCCGCTCGACGAGAGCAGCCGGCCGCTGGCCGCAGCACGCTTCGATCAGCTGATCACGGTGGTGGCACCGGAGCCGGCCGGCATCACCCTGCCCGTCTGCACTGACAAGGACGATCAGAAATTCCTCGAAGTGGCGCGCGATGCCGGTGCCAGCGTGCTCATCACCAAAGACAAGGCCCTGCTGAAACTGGCGCGCCGCCTCAGCAAAGCCGGCATGTTCAAAGTGCTGGTGCCGGAAGCATGGACACTGGAAGCCTGCGAAGCGCTGAGCTAGAATAGGTAACCTTATCTTTATGTTACCAACATGACCAGTTCCGCCTACACGCCTGCCCTGACCAGCCGCCTGCCTGCCGTCGGCACCACTATCTTCAGCCGTATGTCGGCACTGGCCGTACAAGCGCAGGCCGTCAATCTGGGACAGGGTTTCCCGGACTTTGCGTGTGAGCGCAGCCTGTTACAGGCCGTGAACGATGCCATGCAGGCCGACTTCAACCAGTATCCGATGATGAGCGGCGCGCCGGTACTGCGTCAGGCCATCGTCGCCAAGCTCGCAGCACTGTATGGCCACAGCTACGATGTCGAGCGTGAAATCACCGTCACCGCCGGTGCGACCCAGGCACTGACCACCGCCATTCTGTGCTGCGTGCATCCCGGCGATGAAGTCATCGTCATCGAGCCCTGCTACGACAGCTATGTACCCGCCATCACCCTGTCCGGCGGCGTGCCGGTACTGGTGGCCATGGAAGCGGGCCCGGCCGGCTACAGCGTCCCGTGGGACAAAGTCGCGGCAGCGGTGACGTCGCGCACCCGCCTGATCATCATCAACACCCCGCACAACCCGACCGGCAGCGTGTTACGCGCCAGCGATCTGCAAGCACTGGCCGACATTGTGCGCGGCACCGACATCCTGCTGCTGTCCGACGAAGTCTACGAGCACATGGTCTACGATGGTGCGCGCCACGAATCCGTGAGCCGTTATCCGGAACTGGCGGCACGCGCTTTCGTGGTGTCCAGCTTCGGCAAGACCTACCATGTGACGGGCTGGAAAGTCGGCTACGTCGCAGCGCCGGCAGCGCTCATGACCGAGTTCCGCAAGGTACACCAGTACAATGTGTTCACCGTGAATACCCCCATGCAGCACGGTCTGGCCAGTTATATGGCTGACCCACAACCGTATCTGCAATTACCGGCCTTCTATCAGCGCAAGCGCGATCTGTTCCGCGCCGGCCTGCAAGGCTCGCGTTTCGAGTTGCTGCCAGCCGACGGTACTTACTTCCAGTGCGTCCGATACGATAAAATCTCTCAGCAGACGGAAGCCGAGTTCGCCGAATGGCTGACCACGGAAATCAAAGTGGCAGCGATTCCCGTTTCGGCGTTTTACCAGCAAAGCAAGGAATCGGGCATCGTACGCTTCTGCTTTGCCAAAAAAGACGCAACACTGACACTCGCCTTAGAGCGATTGCAAAAAATATAAATCAGGGACAGGCCATCATGAACCAGACCTCGGCGCTTGCCGCACCTTCGGTGCTGCAACAGTTAAACTTCTCGAATCAGCGTCTGGATAAGTTGCTGCATGATTTGCGCAACGCACATCAGGCCGAAGAAGAGATTCGTGCCATCGCCCGGCAAGTCATGCAGGCGGTGGACAGCAATCCCGATGTGGCGCTGGCCAGCATCCTGCTGTGCCAGATCGCCGGTAGTTATGCGGTGCGCCACTGCATCGAAACGGCCATCGTCACCATTATTGCGGCGCGTGGCTTGCAGCTCGATCAGGCCCATACGGTGACGCTGGCCGCCGCGGCGCTGACCATGAATGTCGGCATGCTACGCCACAACGAGAGTTTCCAGCACAAGAGTTCCATGCTGAGCCGCGAAGAGATGGCCATCGTGCGGCGCCATCCAGAGGAAAGCGTGAATCTGCTCAAGCATGCAGGCATCGAGGATGACGAGTGGATCTCCTGCGTGCAGTTGCACCATGAAAACGACGACGGCAGCGGCTATCCGGCCGGGGTGGCCAGCCCGGAAGTCACCCGCAACGCCAAACTATTGAGTCTGGCCGATCGCTATTGTGCGCAGGTTTCCGCGCGCAACTACCGTCGCTCCATCGTGCCTGATCAGGCACTGCGCAATTTGCAGGAAGACCGTCAGGCACCGGTGGATGCAAGCTTGCTCCAGCAGTTCCGCCACGAGCTCGGCGATTACCCGCCGGGCACGCTGGTGCGTTTGCACAATGGTGAACTAGGTGTGGTGAGCAGCCGCGCCGATGCGGCCGGCTCTCAGCAGATCTACAGCCTGCGCGCCGACGACGGCAGCGCGCTGACGCCACCAGCGCCACGCACCAGCAATGCGCCAGAGTACGCCATTAGTGCCACGCTCAATGAAGATGAAGCCGGTCTGCGCTTCAGCATGAAACAGATCTGGGGCGCCGCAGCGAGCCTGTGACAGCAATCTGCTGGACGCGTGGCGAATCTGACAGCGCCTCAGGAAGGCATGGGCAGGCGCTTCACCAATCGCGCGTGCAGCATCTTCAGCGCCGCATGCGGGCCTTTGATCACAAGACGCCTTTCCTCTGACTGTATGACAATACAATTCTCATCCCAGCGCAACACGGCGGGTAAGCTGGGGTGAAACAGGCGCTGATTGCCATCGATCTGCTGCGCCGAGCGATAACCAAGTCTGGCAATCTGGTGCGCTAGTTCAGCCAGAACCGGGGCTTTCTCGTCCGCGCGCTCCAGATCGATCACACATCGGGCCGGCAGTGCCATATGCAGCAGCACCGACGAACCGGCAAATGCGCCGATCAGAATCACCCCGGCCGGCGGCAGATCGGCAGGGCCGATCATCGCAGCCACAATCACTGCCCCCAGCAAGCTTACGGCAATATAGCTGCCTGCCTGTCTGATTGACTGTAGCGGAAAAATCATGCGACCCGGCCCATAGAGTCGCTCTGGTGCGTGGAGCTTCATTGCTTCATCACGTCGCAGACGCGAACCGCTCGCCATACCAGCGAGTTCGCAACGGCAAGTGGGCCACGCTAAATTCCCCGTCCACGCGTCACCTTAACGAGACAGCGATTCGATCTTGCGGTCGATGAAGGCCAGCAGTTCCGCCGACAGGCCATTGGCAGCGCGGGCACGACGGAACGCTTCGCGCGCTTCCGGAAGGTGGTTGTCGGCTTGCAGGGAAATGCCCAGCCCCATCCACCACACGCCGTTTTGCGGCGCAAGTTGTAGTGCATCGCGATAATGCTGGGCCGCTTCGCCGTGACGCTGTTCGCGCTGCAGCACGCCGGCCAGAAACGCATGGTACTCGGCGTTATTACTCACATACGGCAAGGTGGTGAGCAGCGTTTGCAGCGCCGGGCCACCCTTTTCCAGTTGCAGACGCGCCAGTACCATGGCCAGCCCCGGTTGCCGGGGATCCAGACCCAGCGCCAGACGCAACTGGCGCACCGCGTCGTCATTGCGTCTATTTTCCAACAGCAGGCTGATATATGTCTGACGCGCCGCCTCGTTGCGCGGATCGATTTCCAGCGCCCGTTCCAGATCGGTCAGCGCAGCGTTAATGCGCCCTTCCTGCAAGGCCACCAGCCCGCGCCGGTAGGTATTCTCGGCCATCAGTTTGGGGCTGAGATTATGGGTGATGCTGCCAGCTTGCGCCGCTTCTTCCGTACTGCGCGCCGCCGCTAGCCGTGCAGCCTTGCGCTCGGCGCGCGTGGTGGCAGGCGCCGCGTCGGTCGCGGCCGGATCAACGCGGACAGCGCTACGTGGTGCTGGCGCCGGCGCTGGTGGCGCTGAAACCTGCGCCGCCGATGTTGGCGATGCTACTGCTTTTTCTCTTGCCGGTACGGCGCTCCCGGCTGGCGACACTACCTCCGCCGCTGCTGACGCTGGCGCCGCTGCGGCTGGCGCAGCCACCACTTCCGCTACAGCTGCCGGCCCGGCCGACGCGGCCGGCACAGGAGCGACTTGCGCTGGCGCGACAGGCTGTTTCAGCACCACTGGCGCAGTGCTTTGTTGTGACGCGCCCTGGGTTTGCCAGTAATGCCAGCCATAGGCACCGGCTGCACCCAGCACGCCAAGACCCAGCAGCACGCCACCGATCAACAACTTGCTGGTATCGCCGCGCTCACTCCCGACCGCGTGCAACTGCTGCTGGCGCAAAGCGCCATCGCTGCTGCCGCCGCGCGCGTCG
>JAIELO010000281.1 GCA_019752915.1 Burkholderiaceae bacterium | reverse complement strand
CATCTCGCAGAAAGTAGTGGCGTCCTTCCTCGGCATCACCCCGCAATACATGTCGCAACTGCTGCGCAACGACGGCATCGACAAATAAGCGCGGCACACCGGAAAAATTTCCAAAAAAATAGGGACGTAACGCTAATGCCTCGCATTAGCGTTACGTCCCTATTTACTTGGCAAGAAAGAAGCTTACTTCTTCATGCCGGTGATTTTGTTTTTGTCATCCACGAACACCACTTTCGGCTGATAGACGCGGGCCTGCTCTTCGTCCATCGGTGCGTAGGTGCAGATGATCAGCAGATCGCCCAGCTGGGCGCGTCGTGCGGCTGCGCCGTTCAGCGAAATTTCACCCGTGCCGCGCAGGCCGGGAATAGCGTAGGTCGCAAAACGTTCGCCATTGTTGACGTTGTACAACTCGATTTTTTCATTGACCCAGATATCGGCTGCTTCCAGCAGATCCTGATCGATACCGCAGGAACCTTCATAATGCAGGTCGGCCTGGGTGACCGTCACGCGGTGCAGTTTGGAGCGCAGCATAACTCGTTGCATAGACATCTTCTTCATCCTTCAATTTAATAAACTGGCAAGCTTTACATCGTCTACGGCTGCGCCGGACAACGTGAGGGCGATATCCTACCATTAGCCGCCCTTGCCCGCCCGATTTGATGCCGTCCAGCGTAGTTTTACCCCCGCTGCGGACGCTTTGTGGCATATTGCTAACTAGCAAATAATTATTCAGGCCAGCACCATGCGTCTCACCCGACTTTTCACTCTCATTAGCGCGATTCTGGCGCTGCTGGTGTGCAGCGTGCTGGGTCGATCGTTGTGGAGTGACTGGCGCGACTATCAGGCAGCCGAGCGTGGCCTGCAAGCACTGCAACTACTCGAACTGGCCATGCACGCGGCGGAGAAGCTGTCGGCCGAGCGCGGACCGGCCAATGCCGTACTGGGCGACAGCTATCCCGCCACCCCGGCCAAGCAGGAGGCGCTGCGCAACGCCCGCAACAACACCAATGCCGCCTTGCTCAAGCTGCGCCAGCAACTGGCCAGCGATGTTGATGACGTGGTCGGCAGCAAAGCTCACCAGATGGCCCCCCTCGAGCTGGCCCTGCACGAAGCCCGCCGCAGCGTCGACCAGCTGGCGGCGCAGCCTCCGCCGGGACGTACCCCCGTGCTGCTGGACGCCACGGTCGAACGCATGTTCGCGCTGGTGCCGCTGGCCCTCGATACCGTCACCGAAACCACCCGTGCCTCGGAACAGGCCTACCCGCGCGTAGCGCGCGCATTGGTGAAAGCCCATCTGGCAGTGGAATTGCGCGAATATGCCGGCCGGCTCGGGTCCGCCCTGACGGTGCCGCTGGCCACTGGCACGCCCCTCAGCATCGAACAGCAGCAGCGCCTGCACTTCCTGCGCGGCCGGCTCGAACAGCTGCGCCAGTTGATCAAAATGGCCAACAACGAAGTCGATCAGTCGCCACGTGTGCAACAGGCGGTGACCCGCATGGATGCCGAGTACTTCGAACACGGGCAGGCCATCGTGGCCGGCGTCGAACAGCGCAGCCATCAGGGTCTGCGCTACGACATGGATACCGCGCAGTTTGCCCAGCGCTACGTACCGACCATGACGCCGATTCTGGCGCTGCGCGATGCGCTGCTACAGGAAGCGCAAGCCCGGGCACGGGTCGATTTCGATCGCGCCCGTAACGAATTGCGCTGGGCTATGCTGACAGGTGCTGCCATCCTGCTGGTACTGGTAACGCTGCTGGTGATTGTGCGTCGCCGGGTAGTGGCGCCGCTGCTGCGTGCCACCCGTGCCGTGGTCCGGCTGGGAAATGGCGACTACACGCCACCGTCGCGCATTAGCCGGCGTCAGGATGAAATTGGCGACATGCTGCGCGCGCTGGCCACCTTGCGCGAAAACGGCATGGAACGCCAGCGCCTGGAACAGGAACGGGCACGCCTGATCGAAGAATTGAAAACCCGCGCCGATACCGATTACCTGACCGGCATCCTGAACCGGCGGGCCTTCGCCACGGCCGGCAACCTGCGTCTGCGCGGCGCACGCGAACAGGATGAATCACTGGCGGTGATCCTGTTCGATGTGGATCACTTCAAGTCCGTGAATGACCGCTATGGCCACGACGCCGGTGATCAGGTGCTGATCCGGATTACCGAGGTGGTACGCGCCACCCTGCGCGATGGCGAGATTCTGGCCCGTTACGGTGGTGAAGAATTTGTGGTGATGCCCACCTACTGCGGGCTGGAAGCGGCGCGTGCACTGGCCGAACGTTTGCGCGTGGTGATCGAAAATGAATCACTCATCCTCAGTGATGGCCAGCGGCTGCGCGTCACGGCCAGCTTCGGCGTGGCGGTCGCGCACGGCCTGCATGCAGCACTTGATGACCTGTTCCATTCGGCCGATCTGGCGCTGTATCGCGCCAAACGCAATGGCCGCAACCGGGTCGAGAGCCAGCTCTGAACTGGCAATTTTTCCGGTTGCAGTACGATCTTATTTGCCTTTCGGCGCAGCCACCGGAACGAAGTTCAAATCACGGAAATCGTAACTGAAGTCGGTTTCCGTCGAGATCGGCGCCATCTTCATGCGTTCGATGCTGGCATCGGGATTCAGCGCAAAACTAACGTAAGCATCGGCATTGAAGTTGCGTTCCTTCCAGCGCACGATAAAGGTGTCGTGCTGGAAGTGCTGCAGTTCCCCTTCCAGATCCGGCGTACGCAGGAAACGCATGATCTGCTTGCCGCCTTCACGACGGATACTGACCTTGCCATACCAGCCATCCTCATACTCGCCTTCATACGCCGCCAATGGCAGCGATGGCGATGATTTGGCAGCCCGCGCGGTGCGCTCCTTACTCTGACGTTCCAGTTCCTCCTGATGCGCCGCCGCTTCCTGTTGCGCATACAGAGTAATCCAGTCGCTGGCCGGTACATTCAGATACTGGTCGAGAATGCGCCAGTACAGCGCCGCCATGGCAGGGCTGTTTTCCGCATTGGTCAGAATCGCAATGCCCAGCTTCTCTTCCGGCACCATCAGCACCGTCGAATAAAAGCCCTGCAATGCGCCACCGTGCATGGCGATCTTGCGGCCCTTGTAGTCGCGCAGATTAAAGCCCAGACCATAGGCTGCGAAATTGGCCTTGGTCGCAGCCAGCCCCGGTTTCGGTGTGCGGATGCGCATCGGCGTCTGCTGTGTCCACAGTTCGTCAATCTGCTGGCTGCTAATGATCTGGGTGCCGTCTTCCAGACGCCCTTCATTGAGCAGCATGGTCATCCAGCGCGCGATATCGGCCGCGCTGGTATTGATGCCGACCGCACCGATGGCATTCTCCACCGTCATCGGTTTGACCACACTGATCTTGTCGTTGATCTTGCTGTGCGGCGCCGAGTAGTTGGCACTGGAGCGCATCACGTCGACGCTGGTGGTGGTGCTCTGCATGCCGAGCGGCGTCAGGATGCGCTCACGCACTGCCGCGCCCCAGGGCTTGCCGGATTTCAGCGCGATGATTTTGCCGGCAACGATGTACAGCAGATTGTCGTAGGCATAGTTATTACGGAAGCTGGTGGCGGGTTTCACGTAGCGCAGCCGCGCGATGATTTCGTCGGTGCTGAAGCTGGTGGTGGGCCACCACAGCAGGTCGCCTGCCCCCAGCCCCAGACCACTGCGATGGGTCAGCAGATCGCGCACCGTCATCACGCCCGTCACATACGAGTCGTACATCTGGAAGTCCGGCAGATGCTTGGTCACCGGATCATCCCATGCCAGCTTGCCGTCATCGACCAGTTGCGCCAGTGCGGCGGCCGTAAAGGCTTTGGAATTGGAGGCCACCTCGAACAGCGTGTCGCCATCGACCGGTGTGGCAACGCCAAGCTGACGCACACCATAGCCCTTGGCGGCCACCACCTTGCCATCCTTGACGATGGCCACCGCAATCCCGGGCACGTCGAAGGTTTGCAGAACGCGTTTGACATCGGCATCCAGATCGAAGGCAGGCACTGGTGCCGGAGCAGCCGTTACGGCCGGCGCAGCGACCGGTGTGGCCTTGGCGCTGGCAGCGGCGTTGCTGGCCGCATGCGCCAGGCCGGTATTCGACAGCGCCAGCAGGATCAGCGTAGCGCCCAGAGTAGGGGTAAGTTTTCGCATCATGGTTTCTTGAATTGTTTATCGACCGAGCTTTGTGTGACAGGATGGTAGAGCGGGCGCGCCTGCGCGTACAGCGCTTTCGCCCAGGCACGCTCGGCAGGGTTGTTCAGCAGCGCCGTATAGAGTGGCACGACAAACTTCTGGCGCCCGACACTGAGCAGAAACGCCTGCAACGGTGCGCGCACGTTATAACCGGCCTTGATCGACGACAGATAGAAGCGGTAGGTGATTTCATTATTGCCGCTGCTGGCCAGCTTGAAGCGCTGATCGAGTTCCTGCAATTGCGCGGCACTGGCCTTGCCATCGATGTCGTTCAGGAAATGCATCCATTCCAGCGCGATCCAGCCAGTCGCTGGCAACTCCGCGGTGGGCAGTGTGCCCTGCAGCCATGCGCTGCGCTGGGCATCGAGTGCAGCCAGGCGCGGCGACGCTTCGTGGCGCGCGCTGGCCGGTATGCCGGGCTGGTACAGCCACGCATCGAGTTCGGCATCGGTCATCACTGCGGGATGCCCGTCCAGCAGATTCTTGTGCAGATAGCTGACAAATTCTTCGGTCCGCACTGACTGGAATGCATGCTGGTCAAACCAGCCGCGCAGGAAGCGGTCAAACACCTCGCGACCGGCGCGCTGTTCCAGCGTGCGCAGCAACCACGCGCCTTTCGGATACACCAGCCCACCGTCCGTGTAGGTGGCTGCACTGGTATCGGCATCGCGTGTGACCAGTGCCTGTTTCGCCGCCGGGATGGCCGCCAGCGAGGCCATGGCTTCTTCCTGCTCCACCTGCAGATTCATCTGCGCTACTTCGGCGCCATACAGCTGTTCCACCACGCGGGTGGTGACGTAGTTGGTGAAACCTTCGTTCAGCCAGAAATGCTTCCAGGTGCTGTTGGTCACCAGATTGCCGGACCACGAGTGCGCCAGTTCATGGGCGATCAGATCGACCAGACTACGGTCGCCCGCAATCATGGTGGGCGTGACAAAGGTCAGGCGCGGGTTTTCCATGCCGCCGATCGGGAACGATGGCGGCAGCACCAGCATGTCGTAGCGCTCCCACCGGTACGGGCCATACAGCGCTTCGGCGGCGCTGATCATTTTTTCCGTGTCGGCCAGTTCATAGGCGGCCGCTTCGATGCGCGCCGGTTCGGCATACACCGCCGAGCGCGGGCCCAGCGTGCGCTTTTCGAGCTCGCCGATCGCGATCGCCAGCAGATAGGAAGGAATCGGCTGGGCCATATGGAATT
>JAIELO010000400.1 GCA_019752915.1 Burkholderiaceae bacterium | reverse complement strand
TATGTATCTGGACAAGGATGGTCAGCCCGCCAAGCGTCATGAAATCGACGACTGTCTGTCGGGGAATCTGTGCCGCTGCACCGGCTATCGTCCCATCATCGACGCGGCGCAGCGCATGACGGAACTGCCGAAAGTGGGCTTTGACCGTGCTGCGTTGACCGCACAATTGCAGCTGCTGCAGCGCGAAGGCGGCACCCGCTACAGCGCCCACGGCCAGACTTTCTATGCCCCGCGCACGCTGGACGAACTGGTGGCGCTGCGCGCGGCCCATCCGGAGGCAACGCTGCTGGCCGGTTGTACCGACATCGGCCTGTGGGTCACCAAGCAGATGCGCGAACTGGGCGACATTATTTATCTCGGCCACGTCAGCGCGCTGCAAAGCTTAGTTGAAGCCGATGGCATGCTGCAGATTGGCGCGGGCGTGAAGCTTAATGACGCCTATGCGGCACTGTGCCGTCACTATCCGGAACAACTGGGCGAGCTGTGGCAGCGCTTTGCGTCGCTGCCGATCCGTAACGCCGGTACGCTGGGCGGCAACGTCGCCAATGGTTCACCGATCGGCGACTCGATGCCGTGGATGATTGCGCTGGGCAGTGAAGTGGTGCTGCGCGGGCCAGCCGGTGAGCGTGTGCTGCCGCTCGAAGCGTTTTATCTGGACTACCAGAAGAAGGATATGCAGGCCGACGAATTCGTTGCTGCCGTGCGGGTGCCGCTGCCGCAGGCGGGCGTGCAGTTCCGTACCTACAAACTGGCCAAGCGCTTCGATCAGGATATTTCGGCGGTGTGCGCAGCCTTTGCCTTCCGCTTCGATGGCGACACCATTCTTGATGCACGCATCGCCTTTGGCGGCATGGCTGCCACGCCGCGCCGTGCGCCACGCGCCGAAGCAGCGCTGCTGGGACTGCGCTGGAACGAAGCGAATCTGCAAGCTGCCATGGATGCGCTGGCGCTGGACTTCCAGCCGCTCTCCGATATGCGTGCGTCGAGCAGCTACCGTATGCAGACGGCGCAGAATCTGTTGCGTCGCTACTGGTTCGAAACCCGCACCGATGCGCCACTGGCCGTGCAGCAAGTGAATGCCTTTGCCTGCGGCGGCTGCAAGGAGAAGCCATGAATCAGAACGTCGCACCGGTGTTGCTGGCAGCACAGGACTGGAAGGCTGTCGGCGTCGGCAGCAAGCATGAATCGGCCGCACTGCATGTGCTGGGACAGGCCACCTACACGGACGATATCCCCGAACTGCACGGCACCCTGCACGCGGCGCTGGGGCTGTCCGCCAAAGCACACGCGCGGATTACCGCGATGGATCTGGCGCCCGTGCTGGCCTCGGCCGGGGTAGTTGCCGTGTACACCGCCAGCGATATTGTCGGCACCAACGATTGCGGGCCGATTATTCACGACGACCCTATCCTCAGTGCCGGCGAAGTCATGTATGTCGGCCAGCCGATTTTCATCGTCGTCGCTGAAAGTCATGAGCAGGCGCGTCGTGCGGCGCGCCGTGCCCAGATCAGCTACCAGGAGCTGCCAGCAATCTTCACACCGCAGCAAGCCAAGGCTGCGCAGCAGTATGTGCTGCCGCCGATGCAGTTGCAGCGCGGTGACTTCAAGACGGCCTTCGAGGCTGCGCCACATGTGGTGCGTGGTCAGTTGTTCGTCGGTGGTCAGGAGCAGTTCTATCTGGAAGGCCAGATCGCCTACGCCACGCCGAAAGAAGATCAGGGCATGCTGGTGCAGTGCTCGACCCAGCACCCGAGCGAAATGCAGCATGTGGTGGCGCATGCGCTGGGCGTCCACGCGCACAAAGTGCAGGTGGAATGCCGCCGCATGGGTGGCGGTTTCGGTGGCAAGGAATCGCAGTCGGCGCTGTGGGCGGCATCGGCCGCTATCGCTGCGGCGAAATTGCGCCGTCCCGTCAAACTGCGCGCCGACCGCGATGACGACATGCTGGTCACCGGCAAGCGTCACTGCTTCTACTATGAATACGAAGTCGGCTTCGATGCCGAAGGCCGGATACTGGCAGCGCGGGTCGATATGACGCTGCGCGCTGGCTTCTCGGCGGATCTGTCCGGGCCAGTGGCCACGCGCGCCGTGTGCCACTTCGATAATGCCTACTACCTGTCGGACGTCGATATCCGCGCCGCCTGCGGCAAGACCAATACCCAGTCGAATACTGCCTTCCGCGGTTTCGGCGGGCCGCAAGGCGCGATTGCGATCGAATATGTGATCGACGAAATTGCCCGCCATCTAGGCCGCGATGCGCTCGATGTCCGGCGTCTGAATTTCTACGGCACCACCGAGCGCAACGTCACGCCCTATGGACAGGAGATTGTCGATAACGTGATCGCCGCGCTGACCGCGCAGCTGGAACAGACCAGTCAATACCGGGCCCGGCGCAGCGAGATCGAAGCCTACAACCGCACTAGCCCGGTGCTGAAAAAAGGGCTGGCGCTGACGCCGCTGAAATTCGGTATTGCTTTCAACGTCACCCACTTAAATCAGGCGGGCGCGCTGGTGCATGTGTATGTGGATGGCTCGGTGCTGGTCAATCACGGCGGTACCGAAATGGGGCAGGGTATCAACACCAAAGTGATGCAGGTGGTGGCGCACGAACTGGGGCTGGATCTGGCGCATGTGCGGGCTACCGCCACCGATACCAGCAAGGTGGCGAATACCTCGGCCACGGCGGCATCGACCGGTGCCGATTTGAATGGCAAGGCAGCGCAGGATGCGGCGCGCCAGATCCGCGAACGGCTGGCCGCGTTTGCCATCAAACTGTATGGCGCCGACGATGGCCTGCCGGTGCAGTTCTTCGATAATGCCGTGCATGTGAATGGCCACCGGGTGGCGTTTGCAGAGCTGGTGCAGAAAGCCTATCTGGCGCGGGTCCAGCTATGGTCGGATGGCTTCTATGCCACGCCCGGCCTGCACTGGGATGCCAAGACCATGAGCGGCCATCCGTTCTCTTACTATGCCTATGGTGCGGCAGTCTCCGAAGTAGTGGTCGACACGCTGACCGGCGAATGGAAGCTGCTGCGTGCCGATGCGCTCTACGATGCGGGTCGTTCGCTCAATCCTGCCATCGACAAGGGGCAGGTGGAAGGGGCGTTCATTCAGGGCATGGGCTGGCTGACCACCGAACAACTGTGGTGGAATGCGGCCGGCAAGCTGATGACGCATGCGCCATCGACCTACAAGATTCCCGGTATTTCCGACTGCCCGCAGGAGTTCCGCGTCGAGCTGTTCGATAACGGCAACGTTGAAGACAGTATCCACCGCTCCAAAGCGGTGGGCGAGCCGCCGCTGTTGCTGCCGTTCTCGGTATTCTTCGCCATACGCGATGCGATTTCCAGTGTCGGCGGCCACCGCGTGCAGCCGCCGCTGAATGCCCCCGCCACCAGCGAGGAAATCCTGCGTGCCATTTCTGCCGTGCAGATCGCTGCCTGAGGATTGCCATGAACGAGTGGTTGCAAGCGCTACCCGCGGGGCCGGCAGTGCTGGTCACGGTCGCCATCGTCGAGGGCTCGGTCCCGCGCGAAGCGGGCGCGCACATGCTGGTGACGGCGCACGGGCAGGCTGACACCATCGGCGGCGGTCATCTGGAACTGTGTGCGCTGGAAGTGGCACGCAGCATGTTGCAGGAAGCGGCAGCGGCGCAAACCGGTGCAGACGGTGACACGGCCATGGCTGCGCGCCTGCAGCGGTATGCGCTGGGTCCGACGCTAGGCCAGTGTTGCGGCGGGGTGGTGCATCTGGCCTTCGAGTTTGTCGATGCCGCGCTGGCGCAGGTGCTGCTGATGCTGCAGTCCTTGCAGCATCAGCAGCAGCGCACCGACAGTTGGCGCCTGAGCGCACTCGATGGCATAGCCAGCAGTGTGCTGCTGGCTGGCGACGGCACGCTACTGGCCGGATCGGCTGACAGTCTGGCGCAACTACCTGAATTTGATTTCGCCCACAGCACGCAGGTGCTGCGCGATAGCGCTGGGCGGCGCTGGCTGGCCGATGCCGTGCTAGCGCCACGTGCGCACCTGCTGCTGTTCGGTGCCGGTCATGTGGGTGCGGCGCTGATCCGCCTACTGGGCGAACTACCGTGTACGGTCAGCTGGATCGACGAGCGCGAGGAGATGTTCCCTGCCGAACTGCCGGCCAATGTGCGTATCGAAGCGACCGATGTCCCGGAAGCGCTGGTCGCCAGCGCTCCCGCCGGTGCCAGCTATCTGGTGATGACCCATAGCCACGCGCTCGATCAGCGACTCAGTGCAGCCATACTGGCGCGCGAGCAGGTAGGCTGGTTCGGCTTGATTGGTTCGCATACCAAACGGGTGCAGTTCGAGCGGCGCATGGCGGCGCGCGGAATAGCGGCAGAACGGATCGCCGCGATGGTCTGCCCGATCGGTCTGCCCGGCATCAGCAGCAAGCTGCCTGCCGTGATTGCGACCTCGGTCTGTGCGCAACTGCTGATGGTGTGGCAGGCGCAGCAAGCCGAGCCACGCTAGACTTATTTAACTTAGCTTATTTGACTTAGCTTATTTAACTTAGCTTATTCAACTTAGTACTTCTCTCAGGACGCCGTTATGCCCTCACATTTGCAAGCCTACCGAGGCAGCTTGCTGCACTTTCTCGCCGATCCGGCCTTGAGTACCGAGTCGCATGTCTGGCATGCGGACGGTCTGCTGATTGTCGCCGATGGCAAAGTGCAGGCCGCCGGCGACTACGCCAGCTTGCAGGCTACGCTGCCGCCTGACACCCCGGTGCACGATTATCGCGGCAAGCTGCTGATGCCGGGGTTTATCGACACCCACGTGCATTACCCGCAGTCCGACATGATCGCCTCGCCCGCCGAAGGCTTGCTGCCATGGCTGGAAACCTACACCTTCCCGACCGAACGCCAGTTTGAGGACCCCGCGCATGCCAGCGAGGTCGCCGAATTTTTCCTCGACGAGTTGCTGCGCTGTGGCACCACCACCGCCATGGTGTACTGCACCGTGCATCCGCAATCGGTGGAGGCGTTTTTTGCGGCCAGCGAACGGCGTGGCCTGCGCATGGTGGCGGGGAAGGTGCTGATGGACCGTCACTGCCCGGAGTTCCTGCGCGATACGCCCGAATCGGGCGCACGCGATACCGAAGCGCTGATCCAGCGCTGGCACAAACGTGGCCGCGCCCTGTACGCCATTACACCGCGCTTTGCACCCACCTCGAGCGACGCCCAGTTGCAGCTGGCCGGTGAGCTGGCACGTGCCTATCCCGACACCTTCATCCAGACCCACGTCTCGGAAAATCAGGCCGAATGCGCCTGGGTGCGTGAACTGTTCCCGCAGGCGCGCAGCTATATCGACGTGTACGACAAGGTTGGCCTGCTGCGCCCGCGCGCCATGTATGGCCACTGCATCTGGCTCGACCAGAAGGAT
>JAIELO010000389.1 GCA_019752915.1 Burkholderiaceae bacterium | reverse complement strand
GCCGACATACTGTTCACCTTGTACTTACTGGTGTACTTCCCTTTTGAAGGGATACGCAACTCCTTAGTCAGCAAGGTGCCGAAGCCGGCATTGCCTGTCCTGCAGAGCTATTGGAAGCAAGGCCGTTATATTCTGATACTGCTTGCGGTATTTGTCCTGGTTTGCTGGCAGGAGCAGCACAGCGCCAGCCAGCTCGGGCTAGCCATTCCGCCCACTCCTGCCGGCATCTGGGGACTCGGGATAGTGCTAGCACTATTAATGACCTTGCATATTCTGGGCAAACGGGCGGAATCTAAATTAACGCCGCAGGATCGCATCACGCAGCAAGAAAAAATGCGCGAGCTCCCGTTTCCCATGCCACAGACAGGTGTGGAGATTGCGGCATACTTCATCACTATGGTCGGCATGACGACAGTTTGGGAAGTCTTCTTTCGTGGCTATTTGCTGCTGGTGCTCACCCCGCATACCGGCTTACCGTTGGCGGTTGTTCTCGCCGCCGTTTCATATGGCGCGGGTCACGGTTACAAGAGCTTTAAGCAATTTGCCGGATCGATCGGTGTATCGCTGGCCTTCACCATTGGCTATGCACTCACCGGCAGTCTGTGGTGGTTAATCGTCCTGCATGCCGCTGCACCGACGATGATGTTTTTCGCGGTTCGACAACTGAATCAGGCGAAATCAGTCGAAGTTATAAGTGCCTGAGTGAAAACGCAACTGACCGAATACGGCAAGGTGCTATCGCCGGATTATTTCGAGAGACGCTGAATGCGTAAAGTGAAGACCGGACTCATTGCGGCGTTCAGCATCATCATGAGCACCCTCTCGGCTTATCTCGTCTACACGATTTTGGAAGAGTACCCGGGGTGGGTAAAGTTGCTGGCGATTGTCATCTGTGCGCTGCTAATCGGAACACTTCAAGGTTTCTTCATAAAGCCATCGCAACATAAGGCGGTCGGCATCGGTAGCTTCATCGGGATAGTGATCTTGTGGCTCCCCGCAGTGTTGGCAACCTATGGGTTCGCGCTACTCGCACTGCCCTTCCTCGCCGCCTTTACGCAACTCGTTCTATTCGGCGCCACCCTTGGGACTACATTGCGGGCGAATGTTTGTCAGCCCGAAAAATAACTGCCATAGTGAGATGATGCTTCGGTCAGCGTGTAGCTTACAGGCAAAAAGTGACAATCTGAGCCTATTCCCGTGCTGATGCCCTGTTATGCTAGCTGCACTGTGCGGCCAATCCGGCCATCACTCGACACACGTTTTTCGTGAGATTTCCCAATGCAATTTGGTACCATGTTCAGTCTGGTTTGTGCACTGCTTGCGACAATAGGATTCGCATGGCAGAGGCAGTGGTTGCTGGCAGGCGCTTTCTTCTTTTCGCTATGCTACACAGTTTTCGATAAGGTATTTACCGGTGTGTTACCCGTGTATCTGGTGGATGGGTTCTCCTTCACTTTTTTGGCCTTAACGCTCATTTATTGCTGGCGAATTTATCGTGCAAGAAAATTGGCACATGGCCGATTCGATAAAACGTGAGCTAACTTCCTGTGAATCGAGTGCGATGAGAATTCAGAAAATTTTCCTTCCATTGTTGCTGCTGATTTGTTTTACTGAATGCGGCGCAGAGGAATTGAAGTGCGATATACGCGGCAGTGCAACCATTACGACACTCGATGAGTTGCCGCGACCAGTGCAGGATTTAATCGGGCGTTCCAGAATTGGCAGCGCCGGTATTGCTAATATCGGCGAGGATTTCAATCCTGGATGTGTCGTTCTGAGCCCGCCGCTTCCCATGCGACGACTAGTGAACGGAAACATAGGACAGCAGTGTATCCGGCTGGTCATCGAGTACGGTGGCGTTGGGCACCATCAAAGGACGCTAGAATTTCAACAATATCAAACTGGCTGGCAACAGGTGAGCGGAACGGCACTGGATCAGCTTCCTAAACCGCCACCCGCACTTCTCATTGACAGATAGCACACGCAACAACAAAGGAATTAGCAGACATGGCTGTTGGAAAAAAACCGGATGCCGCACGGCTCGATAAAATTGTGGCTGACGCACGCCGCGCAGCCGACCAGCGCGAACTGGGCTATCGCGAACGCTCGCTGAAAATGTATCCATGGGTGTGTGGGCGTTGCATGCGCGAATTCACGCATACCAATGTGTCGCAACTCACCGTGCACCATCGCGACCACAATCACGACAACAACCCGCCTGATGGCAGCAACTGGGAATTGCTCTGTCTGTACTGCCACGATAATGAACACTCGCGCTATCTGGAAGCGGATCGCGGCCATGGCCTGAAGTCGGCCGAGGTCGCGCCAGCAACCCATAATCCGTTTGCCGCTTTAGCCGGTCTGATGAAGAAGAAAGAGTAACGCTCAGAGCATGCCGACAGCGTGCAGGATTTCCTTGAACAGCAGCAGGTGTAATCGGCTGACTTCAGCCGTCACCAGACCGGAGGTATTGTGCTGAAAATGGCTTACGGCCTGACAACATCTATTCGTGAAGGATGCGCATCGTGAAACGACTCATTCTGGGAGTTCTGGTTTTTTCTACAGCGTTCACTTCTGCCCAGGACGTGCGTGACCCATTGAGCGATACCGTTACGTCCGAAAGCCAGTTGAAGGCCATGCAGGGGCGCGTCGATGCGTCGATCAGTAAAGCGGTTGCTGATGTGCTAAAAAATGAACCGCTGCCAGCACCGTATTATCAGAGCACCGTAGCATTCAGCTCAGCCAATACCGATATTATGACCGCCGCGTTTATTGAAGCGAAGGTGCCCGATTGCCTCCATTCCGAGGGATTAAAGCGCCAACCGACATTCTTCCTCACAGGATTTCTCGCGCTGCCGTTTATAGCGGTCGCCAAAGTGCGCGGAAAATGCATCTAGACATAGAAAACCAGTTCTAGAAATTTAATTCTAGAAAAATAGTTCTAGAACTGATATTCTAGCAGCTATGACACTTTCTACACCCACTCCTCACCCGACTGCGGCAGAGCTAGATCTGCTGCGCATTCTGTGGCACCTCGGCTCTGCCGACGCCAAACAAGTCTATGAAGCCCTGCGCCTTGAACGCGCCGATGCCAGCTATGCCACGGTCTTGCGTCAGCTCCAGCTCATGCACGGCAAGGGCATGTTGACCCGCGACGAAAGTCAGCGCCCCCAGCGCTACGCCCCGGCGCTAGCGCAGGAAAAACTTCAGACCAGCTTGCTCAAGGATCTGATCTCGAAAGTGTTTTCAGGCTCGGGGAAAGCCTTGGTGCTGACGGCGCTCAAAGAGCATGTCAGCGCCGACGAGCGCTCGGAGATCGAAAAGATACTGCGTCGTAAAGACAACGCACAATCATGAGCCCGATGATGATTGCGTCAATCGTGCCGGCACTTGGCTGGTCGCTGCTGCACTTCGTCTGGCAGGGACTGGTGGTCGGCGCCGTAGCCGCCCTCCTGCTCAGACTATTGCGCGACGCCAGTCCGCGCTGGCGTTATGCCGTCTGTGCTATGGCCCTGTTGATTTGCCTGTGTATCCCGCTGATCTATCTGACCTGCTCACTGGCTCCGTCGGGGACGCTTCCCTCGGCATCACAAACGACGGAAATGCCAGTCTGGCAGCACGCACTACAGGCGCGCATGCCCGCCTTGGTGGGGGCCTGGTCATTGGGCGTCGCCCTGATGCTGTTGCGCCTGAGCCTGGGACTTGTCTGGGTTGGCCAGCTACGCCGTCACGCCGTGTTTGCGCCAGCCATCTGGCAAGAGCGCCTCGACGCCATGGCGCTGCGCTCAGGCCTGCACCGCCGCGTACAGCTCAAATTGCATGCCGCGCTTTCTGGCCCCGTCACAGTGGGTTTCTGGAAGCCCATCGTACTACTACCGGCCGCTTTGCTGAGCGGTATGCCGGTAGCCCTGCTGGAAGCCTTGCTTGCCCATGAACTGGCACACGTCCAGCGCTGGGACTATCTGGTCAATCTACTGCAAAGCCTGGTTGAAGGGCTGCTGTTTTTCCATCCGGTGATCTGGTGGCTATCGCGGCGTATGCGGGTGGAACGCGAACAGATTGCCGATGAACTGGGTGCACTGCTGCTGCACGATCCGGGCCACATGGCGTTGGCGCTCAACGAACTTTCCCTGCAAGCGCCCTCCCGCCAGCCGGAATTGATCATGTCGGCCCGCGGCGGTCTGTTATTCCAGCGCATTGAAAGACTGATGGCACCGCCGCCCGAGACCGCGGGCTGGAAGCTCGCCTTGCCGGCCTTGCTGGTGGCGTGTGTGAGTTTGCCGATGCAGGCGAGCAGCCCGGACACGACGCAAGCGCTCAGCGCTGCCAGCCTGCTGCAATTGCCGGTGAACGCGCGGCACGTGCTGGTGCTCGACGAAACGGGCGGCAAGGTCTTAATGGCCAAGGACGCCAATGCCGTGGTGCCGATCGCCTCGCTGACCAAACTGGTGACGGCCATGGTGGTGCTGGACGCCAGGCTCGATCCGGACGAGAAACTGCGCATCACCCGCGCGGACATGCGCTCCACGACGCAGGACAGCAGCTTGCTCAGTGCTGGCTCGGAGATCCCGCGCGCCACTGCGCTACAGATGGCACTGATGTCTTCCGAGAATCGTGCTGCCACCCTGCTCGCACGCACCTTCCCGGGAGGTAACGACGCATTCGTGCAAGCCGTCCGGGCCAAGATCCACAGTCTGGGTTTGACGCGCACCACCATCACCGACCCCACCGGGGCAACGCCAGCCAATACATCGACTGCCACGGAACTGGCCGGCATCGTGGCGGCGGCAGCGCGCTATCCGGAAATTGCCGCGATCACCAGCCACCAACGCGCCGAAGTCGCCGTCGACGGCCGCACGCGTGAACTGCGCAACACCAATCCCCTGGTAGGCGACACGGGATGGGATATCCGGTTGTCCAAGACTGGCTACAGTACCGAAGCCGGACGTTGCCTGACCATGCGCCTACGCAGCGGCGACAAGGACTACACCGTTGTCCTGCTGCATGCCGACGACGCCGAACAACGCACACGCGATGCCGGACGCATCCGCGATTCACTCGCCAATTCCGGCGCAGCTCGCTTGCCGGCTAAATACTTTTAACCGAGGAGATAATAGATGAAGATAATAGCGAAGGTACTGCTGACCCTGGCCGCCGCAACCGGCAGCGCGCAGGCCCACGACGCACCGGTAAATTGCGACGATTGCGCGAAATGGAACAATCCCGTCAAGCCGTTTAATGTGTACGGCAACACCTGGTACGTTGGCGTCGATGGTCTGTCAGCGATTCTGGTGACCGGGCCTCAGGGGCATATCCTGCTGGATGGCGGGTTACCGCAATCGGCGCCGGTGATCGAGGCCAACATCAAAGCGCTCGGCTTCCGGATACAGGACGTGAAACTGATCGTCAACTCCCACGCGCACTGGGATCATGCTG
>JAIELO010000105.1 GCA_019752915.1 Burkholderiaceae bacterium | reverse complement strand
CCCTTGCCCAGATTCTTGGCCGAACCCACGGCATCACGGAACGGACCGTAGAAGGCCGAGGCGTATTTGGCCGAGTAGGCCATGATGCGGGTGTGGATATAGCCGTTTTCTTCCAGTGCCGCGCGGATCGCACCGATGCGGCCATCCATCATGTCCGACGGTGCCACCACATCCACGCCTGCCCCGGCATGGCACAGCGCCTGGCGGATCAGCATCGCGGTAGTGACATCGTTGAGCACATAGCCGTTATCGTCGATCAGTCCATCCTGGCCATGGCTGGTGTACGGGTCGAGCGCGATGTCGGTCAGAATCCCCAGTTCCGGATGGGCCTGTTTCAGCGCGCGCACGGCACGTGGTACCAGACCGTCCGGGTTGGTCGCTTCGATGCCATCCGGGGTTTTCTTGCTGCTATCAATGACAGGGAACAGCGCCAGTACCGGGATGCCCAGTGCCACGCATTCGGCTGCCACTTCCAGCAACAGATCAACCGACACACGTTCCACGCCCGGCATCGACAGCACCGGTTCGCGCTGCTGCTCGCCATCGAGAATAAACACGGGATAGATCAGGTCCGAGGCGCTCACGCTGTGCTCGCGCATCAGCGCGCGCGAGAACGGGTCGCGGCGCATGCGGCGCATGCGCACATTGGGGAACTGGGCGGAAACGTGGGGATGGGTCATCGCAATACTTCCTGTGGTTCGGTAGACCGGTGGTCGGGGGAGTTAAGAATTTGATTCAGTGTCAGTGGCAGCGTCAGGCGTCGCGTCTGCCGCAGTTGCTGTAGTCGCGCCATCGCTGGCGTCAGTGGCTGCCTCGCCTGCACCAGCAACGGTGGCATCGTCGGCGTCGGCAATGCCGGCCAGTTCGATAATCTTGTCGTTGGCTTCGTCGATGCCGACCCGTTTCAGGGCCGAGAACAGTTGCACCGTAAACGGGAAACCTTCGCCGTCTTCATCGACGTAACTTTCCAGTTTGGCTTTGGCCTGACGCAGCACATTCGCCATTTCGTTGCGATTGAGCTTGTCAACCTTGGTCAGAATGCAATGAATCGGCTTGCCCGTCGGGGCGAACCATTCGAGCATCTGCACATCGAGTTCGGTGAACGGGCGACGCGAATCCATGATCAGGATCAAGGCGGCCAATTGTTCGCGGCGCTGGACATAGTCGCCGAGCAAACGCTGCCAGTGCAGTTTGGCCGAGCCGGACACCTCGGCATAGCCGTAGCCCGGCAAGTCGACCAGCAGGCATTCGATTTCATCGACGATGGTGGGGTCTTTACGGTGCTGCGCAACATGGGCGCCACCGATGGAGAAGTAGTTAATATGCTGCGTGCGGCCCGGTGTCTTCGAGGCAAACGCTAATCCTTTCTGGTTGCAAAGGATGTTAATCGCGGTCGATTTGCCAGCGTTGGAGCGACCGGCAAAAGCGATTTCCGGCACCTGGGTGTCGGGTAAATCGCGCAATTGATTGACGGTCGTAAAGAAGCGGGCTTGCCAGAGTTTGGACATGGGAATGGGGGAAAAGCAACAAAAGGGAGCAAATATGCTGGAAAGCTATTGTACAATGAGTGGTTACGAAGTGTTGCTATCGCAGCCTGTGGCGCGGCCGCCGGCAAGCTTTCGACCAAACTTTTTTGAGGGTGCCTGAATGAATCGTGCGTTTTCACCGTTTGTAAAATCCCTGCTGGTCGCTGCGCTGGCGTTGACCGCTGCGGCGGTCCAGGCCGAAGGTAGCGCTCATGCAGCAGCTACCGCACCGAAAGCCGATGCTGCCAAAGGTGGCACCCTGTTCAGCAATGGCGATGCCGCACGCGGTTTGCCTGCTTGCGTCTCGTGCCACGGTGAGGCCGGTAACTCGACCATCTCGGTGAACCCTAAACTGGCCGGACAGAATGCTGGCTACCTGAACAAGCAGCTGCTCAATTTTGCCGGTCCGGAGCGTAACCAGCCGGTGATGACCACCTACGCCAAGATGCTGTCGGATCAGGAAAAACTGGACATCGCCACCTATCTGGCGGCCCAGACCTCGAAGCCGAACGCGGCCAAGAACAAAGATACCGTTGAAATCGGCAAGAAAATCTATCGCGGCGGTATCGCCGAGAAGAACGTGCCTGCCTGTGCTAGCTGCCACGGTGCTTCCGGTGCCGGCATTCCGGTGCAATACCCACGTCTGGCTGGCCAGCATCAGGATTACACGGTTGCCCAGCTGGGTCTGTTCAAAGCCGATGGCCGTAAGAACAGCGCGCAAATGAGCACCATCGCCAAGCGTATGTCGGACGATGAAATGAAAGCCGTGGCCGATTACATCGCCGGCTTGAAGTAAGCACGTTTCTGGCGTTGCCTGCGGGCGCGCCTGTCACGTAAAGAAAAGGGCGGCAGCGTAAGCGGGCTGCCCTTTTTGTTGTTATGCTGCCGTCAGCACACTAAACGAGAAACATTCCACAGCATGAGCAGCAGCCCCAGCACTTCCGGTATTGCCCTGAAAACCCGTCGTCCCCTGATCGGCGAATTGATCGAGCTCATTTCATCGATGCGTTTTGCGATCGCCATGCTGGCCATGATCGCCATCGCCGCCGTGGTCGGCACGGTGATGAAACAGAACGAGGCGACCAATAACTACATCAATCAGTTCGGGCCGTTCTGGTTCGAAGTGTTCGCCAAGCTGGGTCTGTATGCCGTGTATTCGGCGTGGTGGTTCTTGCTGCTGATGGGCATGCTGGTGATCTCGACCAGTTTGTGTATCGTGCGCAACACCCCGAAAATGCTGCGCGACATGCGTAGCTGGCGCGAGAACGTGCGCGCCACCTCGCTGCTGAACTTCCATCACAAGATGCAATGGCGTGCCCCGCTGAGCAGTGCGGCGCTGGCACAGCAGAGCGCGGCGCGGCTGGTCGATGCCGGCTATGCCGTGAAAGTGGTGCAGCGCGATGGTGGCACGCTGCTGGCGGCCAAGCGCGGTGCCGGCAATAAATTCGGCTACATCTTTGCCCATACGGCGATTGTGGTGATCTGTATCGGCGGCCTGCTCGACTCCGACATGCCGATCCGCCTGCAGGAATGGTTTGCCGGCAAGGTGCCCTTCAATGGCACAGGGCTGATCGCCAATGTGCCGGCGGCCAGCCGCCTGAGCGTTGCCAATCCCAGTTTCCGTGGCAATACGCTGGTGCCGGAAGGCGCGACCAGCGATAGCGCCATCATCAACCGCGCCGATGGGGTGCTGATTCAGGATTTGCCGATTACCATTTCGCTCAAAAAATTCACCGTCGATTTCTATACCACCGGCATGCCCAAGCTGTTTGCCAGCGATGTCGAAGTACGCGACAACGTCAGCGGCGAAGTGGTCAAGGCGGTGATCGAAGTGAACAAGCCGCTGATTTTCAAGGGACTGGCGATCTACCAGTCCAGCTTCGACGATGGCGGCAGTAAATTGAAACTGACCGGCTTCCCGATGGCCGGTAGCAGCAGCACCAGCTTCGCCCTGAACGGCGAAGTGGGCACCGCTACTCCGCTCGGCGAGCAGTACACGGTGGAGTGGACCGGCTTCCGTGCCTTCAACGTGGAAAACATGGGCAATCAAGACCCGCGCGCTGTTACCAAAGGCCAGAGTCTGCAGCAGCAACTGAGCGCCACGCTGGACAAACATACTGGCTCGGCAGCGCGCAATGCCAATAATAAGGACCTGAAAAATGTCGGTCCTAGCCTGAGCTACAAGCTGCGCGACAAGAATGGCCAGGCGCGCGAGTTCCAGAACTATATGCAGCCCGTGCAAATCGATGGCGCCACCATGTATCTGGCCGGGATGCGTACCAGCCCGTCCGAGCCGTTCACCTTCCTGCGGATTCCTGCCGATGACGAGCACAGCGTGCGGGACTGGATGCGTCTGCGTGCGGCGCTGAATACCCCGGCAGCGCGTAGCGAAGCAGCGCAGCGTTATGCGCGTCGGGCCTCGCCACCATCGAGCAACGCCCAGCAGATCCAGCAGCAGTTGCAGGCCTCGGCAGAGAAAAGCCTGACCATCTTCGCTGGTGACGGCAAAGTGGGCGGCTTTGTTGCGATCTCGCGCTTCCTCGAAAAAATTCCCGAAGGGGAGCAGGAAAAAGCCGCCGATGTGTTCATGAAGATCCTCAACGGCAGCCTGTGGGAACTGTGGCAGGTGGCGCGTGCGCGTGACGGTCTGGCGCCAGCCACGCCGGATCAGGCCCATGCCCGCTTCCTGCAACTGTCCACCAACGCCTTGTCGGATGGCTATTTCTACGGCGCCCCTGTGTATCTGCAACTGGATGACTTCACGCAGGTGCAGGCCTCGGTGTTCCAGATCACCCGTTCGCCCGGTAAAAATGTGGTCTATCTGGGCTGTTTGTTCCTGGTGATCGGTGTATTCTCCATGTTCTACATCCGCGAGCGTCGCCTGTGGATCTGGATCACCGAACATGCCGACGGCGCCGAGGCGCTGATGGCCATGAGTACCCAGCGCAAAACGCTGGACTTCGAACGCGAATTTGAGAACCTGAAAGAAAAACTGCCGCAAGCGGCTTAGGCACCCCCTAAACCAGGCAGTCACGGAGAATGAAGATGGAATTGAGTCAATCCAGCCAGACCTATATGCAGGCCCCCGGCTATTTCAAGCGGCTGACGCTGATCGATTGGGTATTCGGGCTGGCCTTGCTGGCCGCCTCGCTGTTCGGCCTGAGCCGTTACGGCCACTACATGGATATCTACGAGCAGGGCATCTTGCTGGCCGCCGCGCCGACGTTTGCCGTGCTGGGCTGGCACTGGAAGCCGACCCGCTGGCTGATGCCGCTGGTGGCCGTGCTGTCGCTGGCCGCTATCGGCCTGTATGGCGGCGTGCTCGACAACGGCAGCCAGAAATTCTGGCTGCGCATGATGCTGTCGAGCCAGTCGGCGATCCTGTGGATGAGCGTGATGTTCATTCTGGCCACGCTGTTCTACTGGGTCGGTCTGCTGGGCCGCTCGAATATGGCGTTCAGCATCGGCTCCAAGCTGTGCTGGGCGGCCGTGATACTGGGTCTGACGGGGCTGATGGTGCGCTGGTACGAGTCCTACCTGATCGGTACCGACGTCGGTCACATTCCGGTGTCCAATCTGTACGAAGTGTTCGTGCTGTTTGCCCTGATTACGGCGATGTTCTACCTGTACTTCGAACAGCGCTACGCCACCGGCCAGATGGGCGCTTTCGTCACGCTGGTGATCAGCGCAGCCATTGCTTTCCTGTTCTGGTACACCACCACCCGCGATGCCGCGGAAATCCAGCCGCTGCTGCCGGCGCTGCAAAGCTGGTGGATGAAAATTCACGTGCCGGCCAACTTCATCGGTTACGGCAACTTCTCGCTGGCGGCCATGGTCGCTGCCGCCTACCTGTTGAAAACCTCGGGTTATCTGGCCGATCGCCTGCCTTCGGCGGAAGTGCTGGATGACGTAATGTACA
>JAIELO010000292.1 GCA_019752915.1 Burkholderiaceae bacterium | reverse complement strand
GCAAGGAAGTCGTCCACACCTGCTTCGGCGGCAATCGCCGCTGCGGTCAGCTTGTTATCACCGGTGATCATCACGGTTTTGATCCCCATGCGACGCAATTCGGCAAAACGTTCCTTGATACCGCCCTTGACGATGTCCTTCAGCTCGACCACGCCCATCACGCGGCCAGCATCGACCACCACCAGCGGCGTGCTGCCACGGCGTGCCACATCATCGACTGCAGCGCTCACTTCGGCCGGATACACCAGACCCAGCGCCTCGACATACTGGCGCACCGTATCGGCCGCACCTTTGCGCACCTGACGCTCGCCGATATCGACACCACTCATGCGGGTGTTCGCAGAGAACGGCACGAACACCGCCTGCAGTGAGGCCATCTCGCGTTCGCGGATATTGAACTTCTGCTTGGCCAGCACCACGATGCTGCGCCCTTCCGGCGTGTCGTCGGCCAGCGAAGCCAGTTGCGCGACATCGGCCAGCTGCTGTTCGCTCACGCCCGGTGCCGGAATAAAGGTCGAAGCCTGACGGTTACCCAGCGTGATGGTGCCGGTTTTATCGAGCAGCAGCACATCCACGTCACCGGCAGCTTCAACAGCGCGGCCGGAGGTGGCGATCACGTTGGCCTGCATCATGCGGCTCATACCTGCCACACCGATGGCCGACAGCAGGCCGCCGATGGTGGTCGGGATCAGACACACCAGCAGGGCGATCAGCACGGTAATGCTGATCGGCGAACTAGTGAGCCCTGCAGCCTTGGCAGCTTCCACCGAGAACAGCGAGAACGGCAACAGCGTCACTGTCACCACCAGAAACACGATGGTCAGTGCCACCAGCAGAATGGTCAGCGCGATTTCATTCGGGGTCTTCTGGCGCTTGGCGCCTTCCACCATGGCGATCATACGGTCAAGGAAAGTCTCGCCCGGATTGGCAGTGACTTTGACCACCAGCCAGTCCGACAGCACGCGGGTGCCGCCGGTCACGGAAGAAAAGTCACCGCCCGATTCACGGATCACCGGTGCCGATTCGCCCGTGATGGCGCTCTCGTCGACCGAGGCCACACCTTCGATCACTTCGCCGTCGATCGGAATCACATCGCCAGCTTCGACCAGAATATAGTTACCCTTGCGCAGATCGTTGGCCGACTGTGGCAGCCAGGTGGTGCCATGCTTGGGTGATGCCAGCTTCTTGGCAGTGACGGTCTGCTTCAGGCTACGCAGCGACGCGGCTTGCGCCTTGCTGCGGCCTTCCGCCAGCGCCTCGGCAAAGTTCGCGAACAGTACCGTGAACCACAGCCAGATACTGATGGCCAGGATGAAGCCGGGGGCAGCTTCGCCCTGACCATACAAAGCCTGAGCGTACAGCAGCGAGGTGATAATACTGCCGACGTAGACCACAAACATCACCGGGCTGCGTACCTGCACACGCGGATCGAGCTTGCGGAAGGAATCGACGATGGCAGGCATCATCAGTTCCGAATCGAGCAGGCGCAGCTTCTTCGCTGGCGGATTAGTAAAAATCGTCATCTCTTTCTGAGATGTTTGAGCGTTTAACATCATGTACTCCTGAATTATTTAGCGAACAGCTGCAGATGTTCCACCACCGGGCCCAGTGCCAGCGCCGGGACGTAATTGAGTACGCCCACCAGCGCTACCACCCCGACCAGCAGACCGACGAAGATAGGGCCGTGCGTCGGCAAGGTGCCGGAATTCGCTTCCAGACGCTGTTTGCCTGCCAGCGAACCGGCAATCGCCAGAACCGGCACGATCACGCCAAAGCGGCCGAACCACATGGCGATGGCCAGCATGGTGTTATAGAACGGCGTATTTGCAGACAGACCGGCAAAGGCACTGCCGTTGTTATTTGCGGCCGAGGTGAAGGCATACAGAACCTCCGAGAAGCCATGCGCACCGGGATTCAGAATGCCCGCCTTGCCGTCAGCGACCATCACGGCAATCGCGGTGCCAGCCAGTACCAGCGTCGGCGTCACGAGAATCGCGATCGAGGTCATTTTCATTTCATAGGCCTGGATTTTTTTACCCAGATATTCCGGGGTACGACCGATCATCAGGCCGGCGATAAACACCGCCATGATGGCGAAGATCAGCATGCCGTACAGACCGGTGCCAACACCACCGAAGATCACTTCGCCAAACTGCATCAGCAGCATCGGCACCAGACCACCGAGCGGCATAAACGAATCATGCATGGCGTTGACGGCGCCGCAGGAAGCGGCCGTGGTGACTGCCGCGAACAGCGTACTGGCACTGATGCCGAAACGGGCTTCCTTGCCTTCCATGTTACCGCCCGGTTGCAGCGCATTCGCACTCTGGTCAATACCCATGGCCTGATAGGCTGGATGGATCTGCTGCTCCGCGCCCATCACGGCCACCGTACAGACGACAAACAGCAGCGTCATCGCCGCCAGCACTGCCCAGCCCTGACGCTGGTCACCGACCATACGGCCAAAGGCGAAGCACAAGCCAGCCGGAATCACGAAGATCGCCAGCATCTGCAGGAAGTTGGTGAGCGCCGTCGGATTCTCGTACGGGTGTGCCGAGTTGGCATTGAAGAAGCCACCACCATTGGTGCCCAGCATTTTGATGGCTTCCTGCGAGGCGACTGGCCCCATTGCGATGGTTTGGGTGGTCGCGGTCAGCGTCTCGGTGACAGGCTCGCCCTTGGCATCTTTCAGCGGCTGGCCATCGGCACCGACTTTAGGCTGGCTATAGGTGACAGGATCCAGCAGCGATACTTCCTGATAAGCCGAAAAATTCTGGATCACGCCCTGCCCCATCAGGATTACAGCGATCACGAACGACAGCGGCAGCAGCACATACATGGTGGAACGGGTGACATCGACCCAGAAATTACCAATCGATTTGGCCGAGCGCGACGAGAAGCCGCGTATCAGCGCGTAGACGACGGCGATACCGGTGGCCGCCGAGAAGAAGTTCTGGCCTGCCAGCGCCAGCATCTGAGTCAGATAGCTCATGGTCTGCTCGCCGCTATAGCCCTGCCAGTTGGTGTTGGCGACGAAACTGACGGCGGTATTGAACGAAGAGTCCGGGCTGATATTCGCCAGTTGCTGGGGATTCAGCGGCAGCCAGGCCTGCACGCGCTGCAGGCCATATACGGCCAGCGTACCCAGACCATTGAACAGCAACAGGGCGATGGCATAGGCTTTCCAGTTCTGGCCGGCCACTTTACCGTCCTTGCCGGCGATACCGGCGGCGCGGTACAACAGCTGCTCGATTTTAGCCAGCCAGCCAAAGCCCGGCACAGCACTGCCCTCGCCAACGCGGGTCAGCAAAATACCCAGCGGGTAGGACAGCGCCAGCAACACGCCCAGAAACACTACCAGTAGTACGATCGATTGCGTGGTCATCACAGATCCTCCGCTTTCAACAGGGCTACCACCAGGTAGACCAGCAGGCCGGCCGCAGCCACCGCCCCAATCAGATAAAAGGTATTCATTGTTTGCCTCCCAGCTTGTCGCAGGCGGCAGCGAATGCCACGCACACGACGATGAAAGCGACGATCGCGCCGATAAATACAACGTCCATTGTTACCACCCCACGGGTCTTGTTTTGTTAAGGAGAAGGTTAGCCAGATAGGCCTAAAGATGGTGTAAACAGTTGGCGACGGGGTGTAAACAAAGTGTAAAAAAAGTGTAAAAAGCCCACTCCCCCGCCGCCGCGAGCCAAGTCGCTGCGAACTGCGTCGCTGCGACCCTATACGCCGCTCATTTAGAAGGTTTTGCTGATGGTCAGCTGCAGTGCCGTCTTGCCGAGGAACTTGCCATTGGCTGGCGAAGCGTAGGCGCTTTCGCTGGCGTTGGTGCCGATCACGGCCAGCGCGCCGCTCGCCACGCCGAAGTCCTTGGTCACGCCGACTTTCCAGTCGGTGTAGCTGGCCGCGCTGTTATGGCTGACCTTCTGGTGACCGGCGTGCAGATTGATGGTGTAGCCTTCACCGGCATCCAGATTGGCGCCGATATCCAGATAGCCGCTGTTTTTGCTGTCGACAAAGCCGAACAGATTGGTGACGGCGTGCGAATACTTGATATACGCCGGGCCATAACCGAGCTGGCCGTAGATTTCGGCGGTATTCGCATCAGCGAAACCGGCCACATGATCCAGACCATTCGAGGCATACACATAACCCAGCACCCCGACGTCATACGAGATGGCGTCGCTCAGCTGGCCGCGTTTGCCGCCGTAGATATCCAGTTCGATGTCACCGCTACCACCGGCATCCTTGGTCCATTTGATGGTGGACAGCCAGGCGCCGGCATACAGGCCGCTAGGATTGTGGGTGTAATCAGCACCACCTTGCAGCGCGGGCTGCAAGCGGGTCTGGGAAATGCCACGATAGCGATAGTCGCTGACGATGGCGGCATTGAAGCTGGTTTCGTGGTCCGGCTTTGCTGCCGCTGCAGCAGCAGCCGCGTCGGCGCTCAGGTCCTCGGCGCCAGCGTGGCCGAAGGAGAAGGCAGCCAGCAGGGCGGTAACCAGTACGGATTTTTTCATGATGCAGGTCTTTCTGTTGGTGGGTGAAGAAAACGGTAAATCGGTAGGCGCACTTCAGTGCGCGAATACTTCGCGATATAAGGCATCCATTTCATCGGGCGCGCACGGGTAATGCAGCACGGTGCCAGCCAGTGTGGCCGACATCACCCGTGTCACATACGAGCGCACAGCGGCGATTTCATCGACGCTAGGCTCGCCGGACTGCCCTAAAATGACGAACAGCACCCGCAGGGTGGGATTGAACATTCGGGCCACGTTCAAACGGGCGATTAACTGGTATTGGCTATCCAGGTCAACCTGATCCAGCGCTACCGGCACCAGTACCAGCCGCGCGGCGCTCAATGCAGCGCGGCTATCAGGCGTATCGCGCCCTTCGGTGTCGATGACGATGTCGTTGTAACGCAGGCGCAGCGATTCCAGCATGGGCGCCAGCGTTGCGCCACTAATGGCGCGTGCATCAACCCGCGGACGGCGGCCAGCGGCGATGTGCGCCTGACACCAGGCACATGCTGCACGCTGAGGATCAGCATCGAGCAGCATGACCTTGCGACCGCTACGCGCGCGCAGCAGTGCCAGATAATTCGCCACCACGGCTTTGGCAGGGCCACTACTCTGACCAGCAATTGCCACGATCATGACAGCACCCGTGGCGCAGCATGCATCGACGAGCTGCGCTGCAGCGGCGCCAGACGGCCAAATTCCGCATCCGGTATCGCGTCCATAACCGCCGCCATGACGGCGCTGGCCAGCTGGCGGCTCACGCATAACCAGATATGCATTCGGGTACCATGCTGGCAGGCTTCGATGCGCATGAATTGCAGTGCATCGCCGCAGATTTGCATCACCAGTTGCCGCACTTCGGACAGCCAAACGGTATCGACACTCATCTGCATCATGCACGCGGCAGCCGGGGAATGGCGCACT
>JAIELO010000145.1 GCA_019752915.1 Burkholderiaceae bacterium | reverse complement strand
TGGGTTGAATATCAAAGGCAGCAAGAGCGCAGTAGAAGTCATCGATATCGATGCCACGACACTGGCCGGCGTGACTTACTTTAATTTCAGTAATCTGACGGCCGGTTCGACGCTGATCATGAATGTCAGCGGCACGTCGGCAGGCTTTAAAGGCGGCTATCAGGGCTTCGAGAAATACAACGTGCTGCTGAACTTCTATCAGGCCACCGATCTGGGTATTCACACCGGACTGACGGCGAATATTCTGGCGCCACTGGCCACCGTTAATGGCGGTAGTGGCGTCATCAACGGTAATGTGGTGGTGGATAGCTGGCTGTCGTCGGTGCAGATCAATGCCAATCACTTCTTCAAGCCGACCACCGTGCAGGGCTTCATGGCGCCGGTACCGGAGCCGGAAACCTATGCCATGCTGCTGGCCGGGCTGGGCGTGGTCGGCTTTATGGCGCGCCGTCGCCAGCGCGCTGCGGCACGCTGATCGCCGCCAGCACCATGTTGACGATGACCGCTTCGGCATCGTCAAAATCTTTTTTACCTAGCTGTTTGCGATTCAGCACCAGTGCCATCTGGGCCGAGAAATCGGCATAGGACTGGGTCATCGCCCAGATCGCAAACAGCAGGTGGGTAGCGTTGATCGGTGCTACCTTGCCAGCGGCGATCCACTTTTCGAACACTTCGATATCCTTGCGCAGCAGCGGAATCACGCGGCGCTGGATCTGCGTGCCATACAACTGCGCGCCACTGATCACTTCCATCGCATACACGCGCGACGCCCACGGCTGCTCGCGCGAAAATTTCAGCTTGGCCTGTATGTAGGTGCGCAGTACCTCGGCCGGTTCTTCACCTTCGGCGGCCAGATGTTCCATGCGTTCCAGCCACTCGTCCAGCACCTCGTCGAGCACGCGCTGGTACAAGGCCTGCTTGGTGGGGAAGTAGTACATCAGGTTCTGCTTCGACAGACCAGCCTTGTCCGCCACGGTGGCAATCGAGGTGCCCTCGTATCCGCATTCGGCAAACACCTGCACCGCCACGGCGGCGATGTCCGCTTCCAGCTTGTCGCGATTCAGAGCGCGCCGCTTGATCTTGGGCGCCGGTGCTGCTTGCGGGGTTACGGTCGGCATAGTTGTCTCAGGAAGGTCTGAAGTTGTGGATGGTCGGCATAGGCGACGTTGAAGCGGAACCAGATCGATTCGGGCGCGCGCAGCAGGAAAAAATCGCAGGGCGATAGCAGGATGCCGGACTTGAGCGCCTGATCGGCTATCAGCTTGCCGTTCCAGTCAGCGCTGGGGGCGCCGGGCCAGCCGGCGCTGACGAACATGCCGCCGCGCGGACGCGCGATCGGTGTCATGCCGACGCTGGCCAGACTGTCGATGGTGCGTTCGCGGCCCGCTTCCAGCTGCCCGATCAACTTATCCACCATGCGCTTGTAAGGGCGCGCCGTGATGGCGTGGAACACCGCCCGTTCATTGATCTCGGAGGTGGTCAGACCAGCCAGCATTTTCACGCGCAGCAGTTCCGGCAGCAGCGAGGCCGAGGCGCTGATCGAGCCGACGCGCAGTACCGGCGAGAGAGTCTTGGAAAAACTACCGACCCGGATCACGCGGCGCAGACCATCCATGGCAGCTAGCGAGGCTTCGCCGCGCGGCGCCAGTTCACGGTAAATATCGTCTTCGACTAGCCAGAAATCGAACTGCTCGGCCAGCCCCAGCAAACGGTGTGCCTGCGCCACGCTGAGCGAGGTGCCGAGCGGGTTCTGTAGCACGGTGTTGACGAACATCAGCTTGGGCTGGGTCAGCGCCGCCTGCTTTGCCAGCGCTTCCATGTCTAGCCCCTGTTCGCCACGCGCGATGCCGACTGCGATACAGCCATGGTGGCGAATCAGCGACAGCAGATTGCTGTAGCCGGGGTCTTCCACCAGCACCGTGTCGCCCGGTTTGGTCAGGGTGCGCAGAATCAGATCGAAGGCGTGGGTGGCGCCATTGGTGAGCAGGATCTGGTCGGCGTCGATGGGAAATAGTTCGTCGCCCAGCGTGGCCGCCAGATGCTGGCGCAGCGAAGGAAAGCCTAGCGGATGGCCGTAACCGCGCAGCCGGTTGGCGGGAATGCGCATCGCTTGTCGCACGGCGTCGAGGATGGTGTCTTCGCCATACCAGTCCGGCGGCAGCCAGCCGGCCCCGACCGGCAATGCTTCCGACACGCCCGAATACAGATCGGGCGTGAGTGCGTCGATCGCGGTGGGAATGGCGTGGATGGTGGAGGGCAGCAGGGTGGCCGGCAAGTCCTGGCGCGCCACGAAATAACCGGAACCACGGCGCGAGGAGAGCAAGCCCAGTGTCACGAGCCGGTCATAGGATTCCACAACTGTAAAGGTACTGATGCCATTACACTTGGCAAATTGCCGCACCGACGGCATTTTTGTGCCGATGCGCAACTCGCGCGCTGCCACCATGGCGCTGATCGCGGCCACGATCTGGTCCACCAGCCCGCCTTTGCGCTGGCGCTCTATGGACACCACGGGCCAGACGGACGCCCGGGCAGCGCCCGACGCCTGATCCTGCAGCCCATTCCCAGCTTCCATGCCTGACTCCCTGTGTGGTGCACCACCTAACTGTAGTGTTTTTGCTGCCAGTACGGTTGGACGGTTTTGATATTTGTGTATCTGTGCCATCATTGTCGCGCTGTCTATTATTGCATCATCATTTTGCCAACTGGTAAATTTTTTTACGGTTTGTCAAAAAGTCCGATTGTGAACGCACGCCGTACAACAGGAGATGAGCATGAACGAATCCAGACCAGCATCGATGTCGTCCTTCTGGATGCCATTTACCAATAACCGCGACTTCAAAGCCCACCCGCGCCTGCTGGTGTCGGCGCAAGGCATGTACTACAAAGACGTGGATGGCAACAGCATCCTCGACGGTACTGCCGGTCTGTGGTGCGTGCCCTGCGGCCATGCGCAACCGAAGATTGTGGCGGCAGTGCGCGAGATGGTGGGCCAGCTCGATTTCGCACCGACCTTCCAGATGGGCCATCCGGCCGCTTTCGATCTGGCCGAAAAACTGATGGAGTACACCAATCACCGCTTCGGTCAGGTGTTCTACACCAACTCCGGTTCGGAAGCGGTGGATACTGCGCTGAAGATCGCGCTGGCGTATCACAAGGCGCGTGGTGAAGCCAGCCGTACCCGCTTGATCGGGCGCGAGCGCGGTTATCACGGCGTCGGCTTCGGCGGCATCTCGGTGGGTGGGATCGCCGGCAACCGCAAGCCGTATGGTGTGATGCTGCCCGGTGTGGATCATCTGCCACACACCCACAATCTGGAAAAGAATGCCTATACCCGTGGCGAACCGGAATACGGTACCGAACTGGCCGATGAACTGGAACGCATCGTCGCATTGCATGATGCCTCCACCATCGCGGCGGTGATCGTCGAGCCGGTGGCCGGTTCCACTGGCGTACTGATTCCTCCTAAAGGCTATCTGAAGCGGTTGCGCGAGCTGTGCACCAAGCATGGCATCCTGCTGATCTTCGATGAAGTGATTACCGGTTTCGGTCGCCTCACCACGCCGTTCGCCAGCGACTACTTCGACGTTGAACCGGACATGATGACCACTGCCAAAGGTCTGACCAATGGCGTGATTCCGATGGGCGCGGTGTTTACCAAACAGCACATCTACGAAACCTTTATGGAAGCGCCGGCCGGTATCGAGTTATTCCACGGTTATACCTATTCCGGTCATCCGGTGGCGTGCGCCGCCTCGCTGGCCACACTGGAAGTGTTCAAGGAACAGAAGATCCTCGAACACGCTGCCGGTATGGCCGAATACTGGGCCGATGCGGTGCATTCGCTGAAAGGCCTGCCGCATGTGATCGACATCCGCACCATCGGTCTGATCGCCGGCATCGAGCTGGCACCGATTCCCGGCAAGCCCGGTGCCCGCGCCTTCGCCGCCTTCAAGCAGGCTTTTGCCGACGGCATCCTGATTCGTACCACCGGCGACATCATCGCTCTGTCGCCACCGTTAGTTCTGGAGAAGCAGCACATCGATGAACTGTTTGGAAAACTCACGACGGTCCTGAAAAATCTGGCTTAGCCTGGGTAACTACCGAGGTCCTAAGTCAGTCACACGAGGAGAACAGCATGCTGGTAGGTGTCCCAAAAGAGATCAAAAACCAGGAGTCCCGCGTTGGCCTTACCCCGGCTAGCGTGCAGGAACTCGTATTGCGCGGTCATCAGGTTCTGGTGCAGAAAAATGCCGGTGCAGCCATCGGCCTCACTGACGCCATGTATGAAGGCGCTGGCGCCAATATCGTGGAAACGGCCAGCGAAATCTTTGCCCGTGCCGAGATGATCGTCAAGGTCAAGGAGCCGCAGCCGGAAGAGTGCGCGATGCTGCGCAAAGGGCAGATTCTGTACACCTATCTGCATCTGGCGCCGGATCCTGAACAGACCCGCGCGCTGGTGGCATCCGGTGCCGTGTGCATCGCTTACGAAACCATCACCGGTGCCAATGGCGGTCTGCCGCTGCTGGCGCCGATGAGTGAGGTGGCGGGCCGGATGGCGATACAGGCTGGCGCTGCCCATCTGGAAAAATCCAAAGGTGGTATGGGCTTGCTGCTGGGCGGCGTGCCCGGTGTGGCACCCGGCCATGTGGCAATCATCGGCGCCGGGGTAGTCGGTACCAATGCCATGCAGATGGCGGTTGGTATTGGTGCGCGGGTGACTATACTGGATAAGAACGTTGACCGTCTGCGCCAGCTCGATCTGGTGTACGGCAACCGCATCAGCACCCTTTACTCGAACGCCCATGCAATCGAGGCGGCGGTGCTGGATGCCGATCTGGTCATCGGCGGTGTGCTGGTGCCGGGTGCTGCAGCGCCCAAGCTGGTGACCAAACAGATGATCGCAAAAATGAAACCCGGCGCGGTGGTGGTCGATGTCGCCATCGATCAGGGAGGCTGCTTCGAAACCTCGCATGCGACGACCCACGAGCAACCGACTTTTGTGGTGGATGGCGTGGTGCACTACTGCGTGGCGAATATGCCGGGCGCGGTGGCGCGTACCTCTACCTTCGCACTCAATAACGCCACCATCACCCATGCGCTGGCACTGGCAGATAAAGGCTGGCAGAAAGCGCTGAAAGCTAACCCGCATCTGAAAAATGGTTTGAATGTCTGTCTGGGTCACGTCACCTATGAAGCAGTGGCGCATGGTCTGGGCTATCCCTATGTTGAGGCGGACAGCCTGCTAGGTTGAACGCAGCAAGAGCTAATGAAAAGTGAGAACCCTATGAGCACTCTGGATACGATTACCCATTACATCAACGGCGTGGCAGTTGATACCCAAAGCGGCCGCTATGCGGACGTATTCAATCCCGCGCTGGGGCAACCGGTCGCCAGAGTCGCTCTGGGTACCACGCAGGAAGTCGATGCGGCGGTGCAGGCTGCCGAAGCGGCATTCCCT
>JAIELO010000029.1 GCA_019752915.1 Burkholderiaceae bacterium | reverse complement strand
GGCTTCGGGGTGGACTTCGAAATCGAATCCTACCTGCGCTATCAGGGCGACAAATTCAGCGAATACTTCGACGCCAACACCTATCTGCTGATTACCAAGGCGCTCGATTATTTCGATCCGGCGCGTCTGCACGGTGGTGATCTGGCGCGTACGCTGGCCGTCACCAAAGCCAAATTCTTCCTCGCTTCTTTTACCACCGACTGGCGTTTTTCGCCCGAGCGTAGTCAGGAAATTGTCCGCGCGCTGATTAGTAACCGGCGTCAGGTTACCTATGCCGAAATCGATGCGCCGCATGGCCACGATGCCTTCCTGCTGGAAGATGCGCGCTATATGAACATGGTGCGTGCCTACTACGGGCAGGTGTGGGACGAGATCGGGGGACGCCAATGAATTTCAATGATTTGAGTAGTGCACGGCCGGATCTGGCCTTTATCGCGCACTGGGTTGCGCCCGGCGCACATGTGCTCGATGTCGGTTGCGGCGATGGCGTGATGATGGATTATCTGCAGAGCGACAAGCAGTGCAGCGGTTACGGCATCGAGATCGCCGACGATAAAGTACTGGAAAGTACCCAGCGCGGCGTACGGGTGATCCAGCAGGATATGGAAAAGGGGCTGGCGCTGTTTGGCGATAACAGCTTCGATACGGTGCTGTGCCTGTCCTCGCTGCAAATGATGAAGCAGGTCGAGCCACTGTTGCGCGACATCGTGCGGGTCGGCAAAGAAGCCATTGTTTCCTTCCCCAACTTCGCCTACTGGCCGCACCGCGTGGCGCTGCTGAAAGGGCGCATGCCGGTATCGGAATCGCTGCCTTACGAATGGTATGACACGCCCAACGTGCGCTGTGCCACGATCAACGATTTCCGTGATCTGGCCGAGGACTGCGGACTGGAAGTGATGGAGTGCGTGGCGCTGGCGGAAGGGCATCGGGTGAATTTCCTGCCTAACCTGCGCGGCGATCTGGCGGTATTCCGCTTGCGTAGAAAGGTGTAGTACACATGAACAGTCCGGAACTGCAGGCCGCAGCGCGTCCGTGGTACAGCTATTTCAACCGCCGCACGGTCGCCATTCTGTTCTTCGGCTTCAGTTCCGGTCTGCCGCTGTACACGCTGATCTATCTGATGCAGGCGTGGCTGGCCAAGTCCGGCCTCGATGTGAAGTCACTCGGGCTGTTTGCGCTGGTGACCTTCCCGTACACCTTCAAGTTCCTGTGGGCGCCCTTGATGGACCGCTACGCGATTGGCCGTCTGGGGCGGCGGCGCGGCTGGATGGCGCTGACCCAGTTGGCGCTGTTTCTGGTGATCGGTGCACTCGGCATGCTCGATCCGCAGCAGCAATTGCCGCTGATTGCTGGCGGAGTGTTTCTCATCGCATTTTTATCGGCAAGTCAGGACGTGGTGATCGATGCCTACCGGCGCGAGATACTGGAGGAATGCGAGCAGGGGCTAGGCGCTGCCATCATCGTCAATGCCTACAAGGCCGCCAGCCTGATTCCCAGTGCGCTGGGGCTGGTGCTGGCCGACAGTATGTCGTGGCAGGCGGTGTTCTGGATTGTGGCGGCCTTCATGTTGCCCGGTTTTGTTTGCACCCTGTTTTCCAGAGAACCGGCAGTGTATGGCGCGCCACCGAAGAATCTGCAGGAAGCGGTGGTACTGCCATTCCGCGAATTTATCCAGCGCGATGGCTGGCAGCAGGCGCTACTGATCATTGCCTTTGTGCTGCTGTATAAAATCGGCGACAGCATGTCGACCGCACTGTCGACCAAGTTTTTCCTCGATATCGGCTTCACCACCAAGCAGATCGGACTGGCCGCAAACGCCACCGGCTGGTGGGCAGCGCTGGCCGGTGGTGCAGTGGGCGGCATCTGGATGATCAAGCTTGGCATCAACCGCGCCTTATGGGTGTTCGGTGTGTTGCAGGCGCTGGCGATTCTCGGCTTTGCCTGGCTAGCCAGGGTTGGCCCTGATCCGGTGGTGCTGAGCATCGCTTTCGGCTTTGAAGCGTTTGCCAGTCTGGGGCTAGGTTCTGCCGCACTGGTCGCGTTCATGTCGCGTGCTACCGATCCGCGCTACACTGCCACCCAATACGCATTATTTTCCAGTCTGGCCGCTGTACCGCGCACCTTCATCAATTCTTCGGTCGGTTTTATCGTCGCGGAAACGGGCTGGTTCTGGTTCTTTATTGTGTGCTTTGTGATGGCCTTCCCCGCCATGATGATGTTACCCAAAATCGCTCCATGGAACAGTCGTGATGAAAAAGTCTAAAACCCTGATTGCTGCGCTGGCGCTGGTCTGCCTGAGCAGCACCCTGCCAGTCTTTGCGCAGGATGATGGTATTCCCGTTACCCGTATGTCGCGCCTGCGCGGTCTTGGCGGCGACGCCCGCCAGTTCGATCAGCAGTCGAAACTGCAATACGACCAGATGCTGCAGCAGGCGCACCAGAAGGATGCCGTTGCCACCGAGCGCAATCCGCAGCTGATCCGCTTGCGCGCGATTGCGCAGCGCCTGATCCCGTTCACCACTCGCTGGAATCCTGATTCCGCCAACTGGAAATGGGAAGTCAATCTGCTCAATTCACCCACTGTGAATGCTTTCTGCATGCCCGGTGGCCGGATCGCCTTCTACAACGGAATTCTGGTCAAACTCAATCTGACCGACGATGAAGTGGCGATGGTGATGGGCCACGAGATTGCGCACGCGTTGCGCGAGCACGCCCGCGAGCAGGCTGGTAAAAACACCATTACTTCGTTCGGTGCACGCATCGCAGGTGCCATCGGTTCCGCCTATTTCGGTGTTGATCCGCGTCTTGGTGACGCAGCAGCGGGCGCGGTAGCGCAAGGTGCTGCGCTGAGTTTTTCGCGCGGCGATGAAAGCGAAGCCGATCTGGTCGGGCTGGATCTGGCGGCACGCGCCGGCTTCGATCCGCGTGCCGGTATCGCGCTGTGGCAGAAGATGAGTTCCGTGAATAAGGCCCAGCCTTTGCCCTTCCTGTCGACTCACCCGAGCGGCAGCAAGCGCATCGAGGACATGGACAAGAATATGTATCTGGTCTTGCCGGTGTTCGCACGCGCACGCGGGCTGGACCCGCAGAATCTGCCGCCATACCGCTCGCTGGCGCTGCCTAAACCCTGATGGCTGCAGCACCACTGCCGATGCGCGACGGCGTCGCGCCCAGTTACCTATGGCTACCGGAAGGGCAGTGGCCGGATCTGCTGACGTTTCTGCTGGAGCGTTTTCCCGGCGTGGCCGAAGCTAGCTGGCGTGATCGCATGGCGCGCGGCGAAGTGGTCGATGCCGACGGCGTGGTGCTGATGCCGGATAGTGCGTTCCGGCGTGGCATGCGGATTTTCTACTACCGCGAGCTGGAAGCGGAAACACCGATTCCGTTTCAGGAAGAGGTGCTGTTCATGGACGAACATCTACTGGTGGTCGACAAGCCGCACTTCCTGCCGATGATTCCGTCCGGCCGTTTTCTGCATGAGACGCTGCTGGTGCGGTTGAAGAAAAAGCTCGGCGAGCAGGCACTCACGCCGATTCACCGGCTGGACCGCGAAACGGCCGGGGTGGTGATTTTCTCGCGTCGCGAGGACAGTCGTGGCGCCTACCAGTCACTATTCCAGCAGCGCGAAATCGAAAAAGAATACGAAGCGCTGGCACCCCATCTGTCGGGGCACGAGTTCCCGTTCACCTACCGCAGCCGGATGGTGGAAGGCGAAAAATTCTTCACCATGAAAGAAGTCGCGGGCGAGCCGAATTCGGAAACCGTGATTGATGTGATCGAGCAGCGTGAAGCTGCCACACTCTATCGCTTGCTGCCGCACACGGGGCGTCAGCATCAGTTGCGCGTGCATCTGGCGGCACTCGGCATCCCGATTATCAATGATGCTTTCTATCCGGTGGCGCTGCCGTGCAAGCAGGATGACGTGTCGTCGCCGTTAAAACTGCTGGCCCGGCGGATCGCGTTCAACGATCCGTTCACGGGCGAGCGACGCGAGTTCCTCAGCCGCCGCACTTTGTAAGGCGGCTGCCACGTCGTCGGCAAGGGCGGCTGATCAGCCGTAGTGAATCGTTAGTGGCGCGTGATCCGAGAAGCGCTGTTCCTTGTAGATGGCGACCGTGCTAGCGGTGGCCGCAATGCCCGGCGTGGCGACCTGATAGTCGATGCGCCAGCCGACGTTCTTGGCATAGGCCTGACCGCGATTGCTCCACCACGTGTACTGTTCTTCGCGCGGATCGAGCCCGCGGTGCACATCGACAAAGCCGACTTCGTCGAAGATGCGCGTCATCCACTCGCGTTCTTCCGGCAGGAAGCCAGAGTTCTTCTTGTTACCCTTCCAGTTTTTCAGGTCGATCTCTTTGTGGGCGATGTTCCAGTCGCCGCAGATCACCACTTCGCGCCCTTCGGCGTGCAGCGATTGCAGGTGGGGCAGGAACAGATCCATGAAGCGGAACTTGGCTTCCTGACGTTCCGGACCGGAGGAGCCGGACGGGCAGTAGACGGAAATCACCGTCAGATTGCCGAAGTCGCAACGCACATAACGGCCTTCGGCATCGAATTCCGGCGCGCCGAAACCGATCACCACGCGATCCGGTGCCTGCTTGCTATACACGCCGGTGCCCGAATAGCCCTTTTTCTCGGCATAATGGAAGTGGCCACGGTAGCCCGGTGGGTTGAGGAACTCCGGCTGCATGTCCGGGGCTTGCGCCTTGAGCTCCTGCACGCAGACGAAATCGGCGTCCTGTTCGGCCATCCAGGTGAAAAAGCCCTTCGAGGCGGCGGAGCGGATGCCATTCAGGTTGGCAGAGATAATTTTCGGCATAGTGAGTTTGGTGCGACAATTTTTGGAATGCGATAGTGTAGCGTTAAAATACGGGCATCAATCATAAATGGGTAGAAATGGGGCTGTATGAATAACTTACGTCAGGACTTTATTGCGTTTTCCGTCAAAACCGGTGTGCTGCGTTTCGGCGAGTTCACCACCAAGGCGGGGCGCCAGTCGCCTTACTTCTTCAACGCGGGCCTGTTCCATGACGGCGCCACGCTGGCACAACTGGCGCAGTTCTACGCCCAGACGCTGCTCGACTCCGGTGTGGAGTTCGACATGCTGTTTGGCCCGGCCTACAAGGGCATCACGCTGGCCTCGGCCACCGCCGTAGCGCTGGCTGGCAAAGGCCGCAATACCTCGTTCGCCTTCAATCGCAAGGAAGCCAAGGATCACGGCGAAGGCGGCACCATCGTCGGCGCCAAGCTGACGGGCAAAGTAGTGATCATCGATGACGTGATTTCGGCTGGTACCTCGGTGCGCGAATCGGTCGACATGATCCGTGCTGCCGGCGCCGAGCCATGCGCCGTGCTGATTGCACTCGACCGCATGGAACGCTCCGGCAAGGATGGCGAACTGTCGCCCAATTCGGCGGTGCAGGAAGTGGCCAAGACCTACAATATTCCGGTGATCTCGATCGGTAATCTG
>JAIELO010000297.1 GCA_019752915.1 Burkholderiaceae bacterium | reverse complement strand
CGATCTCCTGCGGCGTTTTGAAGTTCGGCAGGACGATGTAACCGTCGCGTTGATATTGTTGTTTCTGGAGCTCTGTCAGCATGGCGCTTTCCCTTTTTTCGTTATTCCGTTTTTCAGGCATATAGCAATCGATTCTGCATTCTAGGACGGTCATGATGGGCTCACAACGCGGAATTGGTTGACACACTGTCGCCATAATCAAGACAATGGCGACATGGATCAATTACGTGCGATGGAAATTTTTGTCGAGGTGGCACGCTGGCGCAGCTTCAGCGAGGCGGGGCGCCGCCTTGGCCTGACGCGCGCCATGGTGAGTAAGCACATCCTGCAGCTGGAGCAGCGGCTGCAGGCGCGTTTGCTGCACCGTTCTACCCGGGAAGTCAGTCTGACCGAGGCCGGGCTGGCCTATCTGGCGCCCTGTCAGGCCACGCTGGCGCAGGCACAGGAAGCCTTGCGTGCGTTGGCACACAGCAGCGAGGCTGGCGCCGGACTGGCGGGGCCGCTGCGGATACAGGCACCGTCCAGCTTTGGCAGCGCATGGCTGGCCGATGCGGTGGCGCGCTTTAGTGCCCTGCATCCGCAACTGACGCCCATGTTGTACGTGGACGACGCGCTGCTCGACCCGATTGCACACGGATTTGATCTGACCATCCGGGTGGGCGGGATTCCCGATGTGCATGCGCTGGCGATGCGCCCGCTTGCGCCATGCCGCGGTGTGCTGTGTGCCTCGCCCGACTACCTGCAGCGCTATGGCGTGCCGCGCAGCCCGCAGGAATTACAGCAGCACCGCTGTCTGCATTTCAGCCACCTGACCGATGGCACGCTGTGGCAGTTCAGTCGTGGCGACGAGCGGGAGTCGGTGCGGGTCATGGCTGCTTTCACGGCGAATAACGGGCTGGTACTGCAGCAGGCGGCCGAGCGCGGACTGGGAATCGTCTACAACACCACGTTTCTGGCGTGGCGCGCGCTGCTCGCCGGCACACTGGTGCCGGTACTGTCCGACTGGACGCTGCCGCTGAATCATCTGAGCGCACTGTATCCGGCCAGTCGCCAGCCGTCCGCCAAAGTGCGCGCGCTGATCGACTTTCTGCTGGCCGAATACCAGCCGGTGCCACCGTGGGACCGCGAACTGCAGGCGGCAGGACTGCTGCTTTCCTGACGGTCTTGCTGTGCGTCTTGGCTAGTCGCGGTTTTGCTGGTCTGACCAGTCATGCATGGACACACGCGCTAACGCGGGACTTCGCGGTGGTTCTGAATGCTGAATGCTGAATGCCGAGTGATGATTGAGGGCGGCTGTGGGGTGGTGTGCTCGCCCCAACTGCATGTTCTGCTTTGCTCTATTAATTCTCCTGCTTCCTTCTATTTCGTTCTATTTTTTCTGCTTTTCCGTGCTTACGGAACCTTCCCGCGACTTTCCGCTCTAAATAGAACAAAGCAGAAGGAAATAGAAGAAAAAACAGGAGGAAGCAGAACATGGAAGCGTGGGTGAGTGTCCCCATCGAGAGTCGCCAGATCCAGCGGCTGATCGATCAACTTGGACTGCGCGGCGGCGCGCCCGATCTACAACAGGCGCTGGCCGACGCCATCGAGTTGTGGCTGGTTGAGCAACGCAAGCTGCAGGTCGGCGGCGCTCCGTGCAGCGTGCACGGCTACCAATGGAAAACCGTGTTCCTGCCAGATGGCACCCTATTGCGCACCGTGAGTTATCACGACGAACAATGCGCCCGCGTGCAGGGTAACGAGATTATTTTTAACGGACGGGTTGTCACGCCCAACCAGCTAGCACACTGGGCTGGTCGTGGCACACGTAACGCGTGGAACGATATCTATGTACGCCGACCGCAGGACAAGTTTTACATACACGCTAGTCGCCTGCGCATGCTCGTTCAGCAGGAGCAAGCTCAGGCACAGGAAATCCCCCGGCCTGCCTGCGATGCAGCCGCTGTAACCTCGGTTGCTACACCCGCCAGTAATCTGCTCTCAGACCTCGTCAACGCATGCGCTGCCGTTTTACAGCGAACCTTACTGCCGATGGCCGCGTCAGCACACGGATCGAGTGAGCCGACAGTGTTTGCTGCAGCGTCGCCCGCATCCCGCGCAGCCGAGCCAGCGCCGCGCGAGGGCGGCAAAGGCGAGGGGTGGGAGTTACCGGAGCGGCGCAAATTCCGCTTCCGTCTGGAAGACGTTGCGTTCAGTTAGTGTCCGGCGCTAACTAGCCACGCGCCATCGCGGTAGACCTGTTCCTCGCCCAGATACACGCCCTCGGTGACGGCGAACACGTCAACGTGATAGCGGGTGTCGGCGCGGCGGAATTGCGGCTTGCTGTACACGCCGTGCTTGGCGCCCAGCGACAGGTGGATGCCGCACATCCGTTCATAGGTGCCGATGTCGTTGACCATGCGCTCGCGCGAGAAGGCGCGGTTCATACCGAAGCCCAGTTCGCGCAGCCAGACTTCACCTTCGTGGGCGCGGATCAGCGCCAGAATGGTGTCGAATTCCGGGGTCGTGTTTTCGGTGCCGACCACGCGGCCCTTTTCCACGATCAGGGTAATCGGGGTAGCCGGGTGGTTGACCAGAAACGCCGTATCGCCGAACACGAAGATGCGTACCCGCCCGTTGACCGCTTCCAGATCCTGCGCTTCCGTGAATACTTCGCCGAGCGGATACTGGCCGCCGATATTCTGCATGGCGCTGTAGTCGCCGATGTTCAGCTTGGCCGCCTCGAAGGGTGAACCGAACACCAGTTTTTCGCCATCGCCGCTGTCGATCACGCCATACGGCGCCTGATCGATGCGCGCCTTGAGGGCGTGACCGACGCCGCGGTAATAGGCCGGATCGTAGGCCAGTGCGTCGATGTAGAGCTGGCCCTGTTCACCGGGCATACGCGCCAGATGCACGTGTTCGATCACTTTCAGGCCGCGCTTGAACAGTTCGATGCGCACCCGGAACGCTTCGAGCCGGAAGCTGGTGGACTGGATCAGCACCACCAGATCACCGGCCTTGAGGCGGGCGAAGGCGGCCAGCACCTGCTCCGGCGTGACGCTGTCGAAATCGACGAACTCGGCATCCGGCAGGTTGCGCCGGTAGCCTTCGGTCAGCGCCCGGTTCAGGTCGGTACGCAGGTCGTGCACGATCAGAGCGGCCTGCTGCGCCGTGTGGCCGATGGCGATGCTGACGGTGGCGCCGATGTTGCGGGCAGCCGCGTCGACTGCGTGCTCGGGAATCACACCGTAGTGACTGGCAGGGATTTCGGTGGCGGGCAGGGTGGTCGGCATGGTGCTAGCAGCTAAAAAAGTAGGGAGTGGGCATTATACGGCTTGCGCCGGGCAATTCTCCGCAATGCCACGTTCGCCTCCTTTTTCCTTGTCTTGGGTAAAAACGCAGGATAGAATCGAAATATAGCCTAGCAGCAACATGACAGCGCGAGCACCGCCGTGTCGCTGCAACATAACAACAGGAAGCGTGATGACGGTAATAATGGGACAGGATTTGCCGCTCGAGCGGCCGGATGCGACGGGTCGCGCGGCGTTGTTTGTGCCGACCGCGAACATCAAACCCGATGTGCTGGAAGCGGTACGCAAGGGAGCGGCGATCGTCGGTTTCGGTAACCATGACCGCACCTTGACTATTTATTACGAGAGCAACCGCTTTAACGAGCCGCAGTTGTATAAGTGGGAAAACAAGGCGCGCAAGGCGTTCGAACGACTGGCAGATAATCTGCCGACTGTCTCCAAGATGATCAGCAAGGCGGAAAATTTCGAGCAGGTGGGCTACATCAGTAACAAGGGGATTCTGATCCGGCGCATGGAAAAACTGCGTAACTGGCTGGAAAACTCGGACGCTCTCGATAGCGGGCCGGATGGCGAAAACATCGCTTTCGCCGCAGCACCGCCACCGAAGAAAATCAACGCCGAATAAGGCTGAATAAGCCCGCGTTGCAGCCTGTAGCGCGATTCGCCACGCAAGCCAGCACGCCACGTCGCCAGCCTAGGTGCCGTGGCTGTTTTTATTGGCGTGCTTGATGTGCACCACGTTGTCTTTTTCGGCTGGTGCCGGCGGCAAGGCATCGGGCGCGTCGCCCAGTACCACCGACAGATCGACAAAACCGGCCCGCCAGGCCCGTTCCAGATCCTGCTCGATCGCTTCCAGGGTGGTGTGCTCGAAGTTGGCAAAGCCGCGCAAACCATAGGCGCGATTGCGGCCATGGGCTTTCGCCAGATACAGCGCCATGTCGACCAGATTGACCACCCGCTCCCAGGGCAGCGGCGTACCTTCCGGTGCGAGCGGGTAGGGGGCATAGCCGAGCGAGACCTGCACCGACAGGGTGTGCCCCTGATACTCGACGGTTTGTTCGGCAATGCTGCGCAAAATGCGCCGTGCCACATCATCGATGCCGTGGCGTGATACCGCCGGCAGGTAGGCGAGGAATTCTTCGCCGCCCCAGCGTACGATCATATCGGTTTCGCGCAGTGCCACCCGCAGGTGTTCGGCTAGCATTTTCAGCACGGCGTCACCAGCGGCGTGGCCGTAGCTATCGTTGATGTGCTTGAAGTGATCGACGTCCAGCAGGAACAGTGCACCGACCAGATCATCCTCGCGCGGCTCCTGCGGCGCCATGCTGCGCATGAAGTCCTGGAAGTGGCGACGGTTGTACAGCGCGGTCAGCGGATCACGCACCGACTGGGCCTTCAGTTCCAGATTTTTCACTTCCAGCTGGGCATTCGCATGGCGTACCCGGCGATATAACATGCCGACCACCACCGCCGCCAGCGCAGTCACCAGCGCGAGCAGCCACCAGACGCGCTGCTGCAGGCGTTTGTTATCGAGTTCAGTATCCTTGAGCCGGTTGTCGCGACTCAGTAGTTCGATCTGGCGCTGCCTTTTCTCGGTGGCGTATTTTTCCTGCAACTCCTGGACGGCTTGCTGGCGGCGGTTTTCGAACAACTCGTCCGACAGCGCCCGCTCGCGGTGGTAGGCCAGCACGGCGCCGGCGGCGTCGCCGGCCCGCTCCAGTGCTTCACCATATTCGCGCAGAACCACCTGCAGTTCCGGTTTGTTATTTTCCTGTTCGTAGCGGGCCATCGCCTGCTCGAATTGCTGTTTGCCTTCGCGGATGCGCCCCATGCTCAGATAGGCCTGGCCGAGATTGGCGCGCGCCGTCGACTCCATAGCAAGGTCGCGGGTTTTCTGCGTCGAGCGCAGCGACTCCATGGCGTACTGGGCAGCACGCGGGTAATCGCGCAGTTTCAGGTAGATGTCGGCCAGATTGCCCAGCGACACCCCGACCATGCGCTCGGCACCGAGCTTGCGCACCAGTTCCAGTGCATGCTGCTGGGCCTTCAGGGCGCGTTGGTACTGGTGGGTGTCGACTGCCAGTCCGTATTCGGTGATTTTGGCACTCGCCATCCGGCCCGGCGAATGCAGCTGCTCGGCCACTGCCAGCAACTCCTCCATGGCGCTGTTGGCTTTGTCCATTTCTTTCATCTGGGTGTACAGCTTG
>JAIELO010000215.1 GCA_019752915.1 Burkholderiaceae bacterium | reverse complement strand
GCCGTGAAATGGGTTCCTCGGGCGGCGGTGGGCGTTACGACTACGGCTATTTCACCGATACGCTGCTGGAACAGTATGCCAGCGATGCCGTTAATTCGGCACTGGTGAATCTGGACGCCCGTCCGGCTCCGGCCGGTCCGATGACGGTGGTACTGGGACCGGGCTGGCCCGGCATCCTGCTGCACGAAGCCATCGGCCACGGTCTGGAAGGTGATTTCAACCGCAAGGGTTCTTCCACCTTTGCCGGCCGTATCGGCGAGCGCGTCGCGGCCAAGGGTGTGACGGTGGTCGATGACGGGACGCTGCCGGATCGACGCGGTTCGCTGAACATCGATGACGAAGGCAATCCGACCCAGTGCACCACGCTGATCGAGGACGGCATCCTGAAAGGCTATATTCAGGACACCATGAATGCGCGCCTGATGAAAATGCCGGTGACCGGCAATGCACGGCGCGAGTCGTTTGCCCATCTGCCGATGCCGCGCATGACCAACACCTATATGCTCGGTGGCGACAAAGATCCCGGTGAAATTCTGGCCTCGGTCAAGAACGGTCTGTACGCGGTCAATTTCGGCGGCGGTCAGGTCGACATCACCAACGGCAAATTCGTGTTCTCGGCCAGCGAGGCCTACATGATCGAGAACGGCAAGATCAGCTATCCGGTCAAAGGCGCGACCCTGATCGGCAACGGTCCGGAAGTGCTGAACCGGGTCTCCATGATCGGCAACGATATGCGCCTCGACCCGGGCGTTGGCGTGTGCGGCAAGGAAGGCCAGAGCGTGCCGGTGGGTGTGGGGCAGCCAACGCTGCGCCTGGATGGCGTGACGGTCGGTGGAACCGTCTAAAAATTGCTTTAAAGAAGCGGCGCCGATGATTATTTTGCCGGAGGCCGCCTAAGCTTCGTAAAAAAAGCGCTTGCCAAGTTCGGAACAATGGGTTTATAGTCATTACACCACTTACGGAACTTTGCACATGACGCGCTTCTTCTTTACCGGCTATTTTTATTTTAGCAATTCCAACCCCAAGGCGGTGGAGTAGCGGCCGGTGCACGTAGCAGCAAAACGAGTTCCAGCAAATTCCTAAAAAACCGCCTCTCAGGCGGTTTTTTTTTACCCTTGCGATATCAGCTCTTAAACCCTAGTTTTTGATCCTTTTGGAGAACAGCATGCCCCGTACCGATGATTTACGAATTCGCGAAATGAAGGAATTGACGCCACCGTCCCACCTGATTCGCGAGTTTGCGTGCTCGGAACAGGCGGAACACACGGCCGCCGGTGCGCGCGTCGCGCTGCACCGCATCCTGCACGGTCAGGATGACCGTCTGATGGTGGTGATCGGCCCTTGCTCGATCCACGATCCGCAGGCAGCGATGGAGTATGCCCGCCGGCTGGCGCCGCTGCGCCAGGAACTGGGCGCCGATCTGGAAATCGTGATGCGCGTCTACTTCGAAAAGCCGCGCACCACGGTGGGCTGGAAAGGCATGATCAATGACCCGTACATGGATAGCAGTTTCCGCATCAACGACGGCCTGCGCATGGCGCGCGAACTGCTGCGCGACATCAACGAACTGGGTCTGCCGGCCGGTACCGAATATCTGGACGTGATCAGCCCGCAATACATCGCCGACCTGATCAGCTGGGGCGCGATCGGTGCCCGCACCACCGAATCGCAGGTGCACCGCGAACTGGCGTCTGGCCTGTCGTGCCCGGTGGGCTTCAAGAACGGCACCGACGGCAACGTCAAAATCGCCGTGGAAGCCATCAAAGCCGCGTCGCAGCCGCACCACTTCCTGTCCGTCACCAAGGGCGGCCACTCGGCGATTGTGTCGACCAACGGCAATGAAGACTGCCACATCATTCTGCGCGGCGGCAAAACCCCGAACTATGATGCGGCCAGTGTCGACGAAGCCTGCAAAGCCATCGCCGCACAGGGGCTGGCGGCGCGCCTGATGATCGACGCTTCGCACGCCAACAGCTCGAAAAAACCGGAAAACCAGATTCCCGTGTGTGCCGACATCGCCCGTCAGGTGGCCGGTGGCGACCAGCGCATCATCGGCGTGATGGTCGAGTCGCATCTGGTGGCCGGTCGTCAGGATCTGGTGCCGGGCAAGGAACTGGTGTACGGCCAGTCCGTCACCGACGGCTGCATAGCCTGGGATAGCAGCGTACTGGTGCTGCAGGAACTGGCGGCCGCCGTACGCGCCCGCCGGCTGGCCACCCAGGCCGCCGAAGCCGCCTCAAAGTAAGCACCCACTGCGGCAATTTGTTGCTAAAACAGTTGTCAAAATAATTGGGGACGCAACGCCAATGAGAATCAGAACGAGTCTCAAAGGCGTTGCGTCCCTTATTTTTTTTACACTCTTTTTAGTGCGCTGACTTAGAACTTGTAGGCGGCGGTTACGTAGAAGCTGCGGCCCAGCGGATCGGCGTAGCGACCATCGTAGCCCACCTGATTACCACCACCGGAGTTGCGGATCGAGAACGGTGGATCCTGGTTCAGCAGGTTTTTGATGCCGGCCGTCAGGGTCAGGTTCTTCACGTAGTTCGCTTTCAGCTGGTAGTCCAGCGTGGTGTAGGACTGCACATCACGTTCCATCGCGGTCACGCCACCGATGCTGCCATCAGCATTGACGACCCGGATGGCCTGGTCATCTTCGGTCAGCGGTTTGTCGTGGTAGCCGCTACGGTAGTTGACGGTCAGCGAGTTGCTCAGCTGGTCGGACGATTTCAGCGTGAACACCACTTTCGAGATTACGCGGAATACCACGTCGTCATACGAATTGAAGCGGCCGATGCTTTTCTCGACGCCCACGCCCGGGGTTTCCTGTTCTGCTTTCAGCATATAGGTACCGGTCCAGTTGACGCTGGCACGGCCCACTGGCGTATTGCCCCGCAAGGTGGTGTCCCAGTCCAGCCCCTGGAAGTGCGAGGACGCCAGATTCAGCGGTTTGCGGATCGCCACCAGTACGTTGCTCTTCTGGATGGGGTCGGCGTACACGGCGATGTACTGGTTGGCCAGTACCGGGTTGGTGTACAGCTGATCCTGCGAGAAGGTGCGGATCTGGTTTTTCAGTTTCACATCCCACAGATCCAGGCCGAACGACAGCATGCTGCTTGGTTCGAGACGGAAGCCCAGCGTGGCCTGTTTCGATTCTTCCGCTTTCAGGGCGCCGCTGCCGCTGGCCGGATTGCCGACGTCGAGCAGGCCGTATTCGGACGAGCCGGGACGGCAGTACACGGCGCGCGGATCCGGTGACTTGACCGGGCACGGGAAGGCGCTCGAGGAACCGGCGTTTTTCAGCGGGTCAGCGATGTTGTTCATGGTCGGCGCTTTGAAGCCGGTGCCATACGAACCGCGCAACAGCAGCGACTGGGTCGGGGTGTAGCGCGCCGACAGTTTGTAGGTGGCTTTGGCGACATCTTCACCGACTTTGCCCGAGGGTGCCAGTTTGCCGTTCGAGTCGTAGCTGTCGTTGTGCTTGCTTACCGCATCGTAGCTGTCATAGCGCACGGCAGCGGTGGCTTCCAGATTGCTGGCGATCGGCATCAGCAACTCGGCGAAGGTGCCCCAGTTGTTGCGGCTGGCATCGAGGGCCTGCGCGCCCGTGCCACCACCGATTTCCACGTCGGTCCAGCCGGGATTGCCGGGGCCGGGGCCGAGCGCAATGCGGGCCGGGGTATCGGTGTAGCGCTGCTTGGTGAAGTCGGCACCCACACCCAGCGAGGCGGCGCCGCCCGGCAGGGCAAACACTTCGCGCGAAGCGTGCGCGCTGACCACGTCGATGGTCGATTTGGTGGCGTCGAGCTGCTGATGCAGCACGGCCGGGGCCAGAATGGCGGCCGCGCCTTCGCTGGAGACGAAGGGATTGTAGGCGCCGGTGCGCACCAGTTCTTCGAACTTGTCGCCACTCATGTAACCGGCCAGTGCCTGATCGGTTTGCTTGTTTTGCGAGTGGGTATAAGCGGCGCCCAGATCCCAGCCGGCATAGCTGCTATCGGCGCCCAGTACGAAGTGCTGGGCATCGGTGCGGAATTCATCGGTACGGCCACCGGCGTCGGCACCGCGGTAGTACAGCAGCGCGTCGGTGACGGCGGCCGGATTGACTTTCTGACCGGCCAGCAGTGGCACGATGGATTTGTTGTAGGCGCCGATATAGTTCGGGTTGATGGTTTTCACGCCCGTTACCGGATCGGTACTGAACACGGTCAGCGGCTGGGCGGCCGGCGCAAAGCGTGCCGTGTTGGTGAACTTGGACAGCACTAGTTCGCTGAACACGGTGGTGTCTTTGCCGACCCGCAGCTTACCGGAAGCGAACAGGCTGTCGCGTTTCAGTTGCGGCAGCAGTTGCACGGTGCTGGCGTAGTCGAAACGGCAGGCGCCGTTGCGGGCGAAAGTATTCGGCTGGGTGCAGGAACCCTTGTTCAGCAGGTCGGTATTAAGCACCACGTCGTCGTCGGCGGTGACCACTTCGACGTTGGCCGGGGTCGAGTTGATACTGGTCTGCCAGGTGGCGTACTGCTTGCCGTTGTGGTTGAAGCGCTGCACGCCGGAATTGGCAAAACTACGCTGTTTGGCGTTGAGTTCTTTCTGTTCGTCATGGCTATACGCCAGCAGCAGGTTGTAGCCATCGTTTTCCAGATCGCCCCAGCCTTTGGTGATGGCCAGATTGCTGCTACGGCCACCGGATTTCTGCGGCGCGTTGAACGTGCCTTCGATGCTCAGGTCCTGCTGGTTCTTTTTCAGGATGAAGTTGACCACGCCGGCAATCGCATCCGAGCCGTACAGGGTCGAGGCGCCATCGGTCAGAATCTCGACCCGTTCCACGGCCGACAGGGGGATGCTGGCCAGATTGACGGCGCTGCCGGTGCCGTACGGTGCCATGCGGCGCCCGTTCAGCAGTACCAGCGTGTACTGGGTGCCGATGGCGTGGATGGAGGCGGTCTGGACGCCGTTACCACCACCGTTGACCGAGGTCGAGGAGGTGATGAAGCCTTGCATCGAAGGCAGTTGCGCCACCAGATCGGCGACGTTGTTGGCGCCGCTCTGTTCGATGTCGGCGCGGGTCAGCGTCTGTACCGGCAGCGAGCCTTCCTTGGCGATGCGTTTGATCGAGGACCCGGTAATTTCGACGCGGGTAATGTGTTCCGGTTCGGCGCTGGTTTGCGCCATGGCCGCATGCATGCCGAAGGCCAGACCGCCGGCACAGATCAGGCGCACCGAACGCGCCATTGCAGTTTCTACCATCATTGTGACTCTCCCAGATTGGTGTTTTGATGTGTCGAGTGAGAAGAAACGCGTGTTCTTCTCCGCTGCATCAGAGCACCGGCGGTAGATTGCTGTCAATATGAAAAGGTTTCAAAAATTAAAAGACCCGAGGCCTTGTGAGGCGTCAAATTCTCGTGCCATTCGTACTAAAACACGCACATATTTGGTGCAAGCAGCAGGTGGGAGGCGATTAAAGTTATTTTTTTAGTAAAAAGAATTCAATCTTTGGTAGTTGTGTTGCTTTTTGGGTATGTTGCGGG
>JAIELO010000104.1 GCA_019752915.1 Burkholderiaceae bacterium | reverse complement strand
CACGGTGCCGATAAACGCGACTTTGACGCCATGCGCCTGTTCGATCTTATAGGCCGGCAGCAGCGGCTTGCGGGTCACCATGTCGATCACATTGGCAGCCAGATACTGGAATTTCGCGCCTTCATAGGTGGCACTGAACTGGCAGGCTTTTTCCGGACGCGGCGAAGCGCAGCCGCCCTTCTGCTGGCGCAGCAGTTCGACCCGGCCCGGATCGAATTCGTGATTGCCGACCGAACTGGCACGCAGACCGAGCAGATTCATGGCACCGATACTGGGCTCATCGGCCCACATCGAGGAGATCGCCGGACTCGCGCCGATCAGATCACCGGCGCCGACCAGCAGCAGTTCCGGGTCTTCCTTGCGCCACGCCTGCAGCGCCGCGCCCAGCGTGTCGATGCCGCCGGCCATGATGGTGCGTTCGCCCAGACCATAATAACTATCGAGCACATATTTGCTCGCTTCGATATTGCCGTGGAAGTCGTTGAGCGTGACCAGTTGCAGGGCGACCTCGGGGCTAGCAGGCGCCTGACGCCAGGGTAAAGTGCAGCCGGCAAGTGCGGCCAGAAGCGTGGTGCCGATCAGGGCAGAATGGAGTTTTTTCATAAGACAGGCAGCATACCGTATGTGCCCCCGTGTCGGGGGCTAGGGAAACAACGCGATACAAATCCGCGCTACCGTCTGAATTAACGGCAGCACCATGAAAAAACGGACCCGCAGGTCCGTTTTTTTGTGTTGCGAGTTACGTCAGCTTACAGATCGATCGACAGGGTCACCGATGCGAAGCGTGGTGCGCCCAGGTAGTAACGCTGGGTATCCACAGCGGTGGTCACGCCCGGTACTGCAGCCACGTTCTTGACCGTGGTCGACGATGGATTGCGGTACTGTTTGTCGGTGATGTTGCTCAGGTTGAAGGTCAGCTTAGGACGCTTGAACATGCCGAAGTTCGCCAGGGTGTAACCGCCATCGATACCGAAGGTGGTGTAACCAGGAGCTTGTTCGTCGTTCAGCATCGACGCTTGCTGAACACCGGTAGCACGGGCTTTCAGACGGGCCCAGAATGCGCCATCCTGGTACTCGACCGACAGACCGGCTTTCTTACGTGGGGTGTTGATCATTTCCTTGCCAGCGGTTGGCAGGAACACATTGCCACCCAGCTGCATGTTGTCCTTGATCTTGCTGTTGTTGAAGCCCAGCGAAGCGTAGAACGACCAGCCGTTGATTGGCATGTTACCCAGTTCGAATTCCAGACCGTTGTTGCTGACGCGGCCCACGTTGTTGTAGCTGCTGACCTGGGTCAGTGGATCGAAGGCGGTTGCCTGACGATCTTTGAAGTCCACCCAGAAAGCGGTCACAGTCGCGATGAACTTATTGTCCTGGTGACGGTAGCCGATGTCGGTATTCCACGACGATTCCTGTTTCAGATCGCCGACGAAGCTGGCCACGCCGTTGGTCACTTTGATGTTGCCGCTGTTAGCGAAAGCAAAGTTAGGCGGTGCCTTGACGTTTTTCGCCATCGAAGCGAAGAACTGGTCGTCGTTGGTCAGACGGTAACGGGCGCCCAGCTGTGGCAGCACATCGTTGTATTTCTTCACAACGCCGTATGGCTTGTAGCTATTGTTTTCGTCGCCGAAGTTGGTGAATTCGCGCTTGACTTGCGGATTACGCACACCGACGTTGATCTTCAGCTTGTCTTCCATGAAGCTGACCGTGTCTTGCAGGAAGAACTGGTAAGCGGTGGAGATGGTCAGCTGGTCGCGGCTCTGGGCAAATTTGCCGTCCGGACGCAGGGTTTTACCGATCTGCAGGTATTCGTCAGCGCGCTGGCCATCATTGGTCAGTGCCAGCATCGGACCGGTTTGCTCGTGACGGGCACGTTCGTACCAGAAGCCACCCAGAACTTCGTGGTTGTCGAAACTCCAGGTCAGCGACGAGGTCACGCCAGGACGGACGGTCTTGGTGACACTGGCGTTAGCGACCAGTACGGTGTCGAGGGTATCGCCGTCGCCGTTCAGATCCACCAGGCCATCACGGGCGCCGGTGCTCGAATTGTAGAAAGCTTTTTCCGACTGGGCGCGCTGCTGCACACCACCGTTACCGAAGCCGTACCACAGGTATGGCAGTACTTTCAGGTCCAGATTTTCGGTCAGACGGAATTTACCGGTGGCCGAAGCAATCGCATTTTTGAACGGATTCACGCCCAGCTGATAGTAAGCCGGCGACTGGGTGGTTTCCACTTGTGCCGTACCTTTGACCGGGGTCAGGTGACCTTTGAAGGTGTCGGCGTAGTCGTAGGTGTAACCGTTTTTGTTGATTTCGGCCAGGGTCAGGTTATTGATGTTGTTATTCATCGCTTCGTTCAGCAACACGGTCGCGTGAATATAGTTGAAGCGGTCCCAGTCGTAGTTCACACCAGCGTCGATGTGATTACGCTTGGCGCCGCCCTTGCCTTTCCATTTATCCGCTTCCGCATGGGAGAACGAAATGAAGGCCTTGGTACGCTTGTCCGACAGCAGGCCGGTATCGAAGCGGGCGAAGGATTTACGCATGTTCAGCTGACCGATACTCTGCATCAGACGGACGCGCTGTTTGTCTTCCGGGTTGCAGGTGTTGATACCGAAGTTACCGCCGGTGGCGCCCACTTGTGGCGAGTCAGCATCGGTCGAACCCTGGGTGACGAACTGCGAGCAGGTGTTTTCCTGGTCAACATATTCCTGTGGGTAGATCGCGAAGTTACCCGAGTCATTGACTGGCACGCCGTTGATGGTAGCGCCGATCTGGTCGGAGTTAAAACCACGCAGGGTCAGGCCGCCACCGAACAGGCCGGTTGCATCCTGATTGTAGCTATTCACGGCTGGCAGCATTTCCAGCGCTTCATACGCATTGCCGGTTGGACGCTGCTTTTCCAGCTCTTCAGCGGTAATGGTGCTGCGTGCTTTCGGCGCATCTTCGGTCACCATCAGGCCCATGCCGAGCTTCTTGCCAGTAATGATAACTTCTGCCGGTTTTGCCGTTGCAGCGTCGGTCTGTGCGTAAGCCGAGCTAGCGGTCAGGCACAGCACTTGGCAGGCCAGAGCCACTAGGCTCAGGCGCAGCTTAGGATGATGTTGAACAGAGGATTGCATTGAGGGAACTCCCAGTTATGTAAAAAAAATTTATTGTGTTCTACGACGCCGTCGAACCCGCACGGCTTGTGGCCGCGGTTCACGATTGGCACAGTGTGCCCATGACATCACAAAATTGTAACCAGTAAATATTTCATCAACATGACAGACTGTCAGTTGATCAGACTGCCACGAACGGACCTGCTCGAAACTTGCGTTTAACACCCTCGCAACGGTCGCCAACGACGCCGCTTTGAGGTATCTCAGTCAACTATGCATCAGCCAAAAATGTGTGACAAATACGATTTACTTTAGGGATTTATATGAAAGCGCTATAAATAGACGACGCACAGGCCGTTTATTGACTCGCTGAACGGAGCCGCCTCTTAAAGAGGCAGATTATCGTAAAGCAGCCTATCCTTGAAAGAAATTCACTGAACAAACGCACCAAATTGGTGCATATTGGGAATTTTGTCGTACTGTCACCACATCCCGGCGCGCATGCGGTAGGAACGCGGCGTTCGCCCCGCGACCGGCCGGGACAAAAATAAGTGCGCAATTCTAATGAACGCGTCGCGGCAGCGCAACATTTCTTGCCGCGACGGTAAAAGTGGTCAGCGGGGTTTGACCTGAGGGGCAGCAGCAATGCGGGCTTCGAACTGCTTGAAGCGGTTGCGCAAATCCTGCAGCAGACGCTGCTTGTCAGCCTCTTTCAGGAAACTGTAGCGCACGCTATCGAAGGAGAGTTTCTTGATTTCGGCGTAATCAGGTTTGTAGCGGGCCGCGTACAGCACGTATTCGCCCGACAGATTGTTGCGCGAAACACCGGCATCGTCGGTGGCCAGCACGAAAGGCACGCCGTATTTGCGGTACAGGGTCACCGGATGGGCCTCGCCCTGCACGCCGAGAATAAACTGGTTGCTGCTCAGGTTGACCTCGACGGCGATGTTCTGATCATGCATTTTTTTCATCAGGCCCAGCGCATCGGTCTCGTGGGCGATGTCCATACCATGGCCAATCCGGCTGGCACCGGCGATGTCGAGCGCGTCGCGGATATGGAAGCTCAGGTCTTCCGGCTGCACCATGCCCAGCGCCAGTTCGCCAGCATGCAGCGCCAGTTTCACGTCCGGATAGCGCGACTTGAGGAACTGGTACATGCGCATGTGCAGCTTGTAGTCACGCATCGAAACGAACACGCTTTCCTGCCCGACGATGTTGGCGCCGACGATTTTCGGATGGGAACGGGCCAGTTGGAAGCTCGAGACGATCTGCGCAAACACTTGCGACGGGCTCAGGAAGCGCAGCGCAAACGGCTGGAAGCGCATGGTGAAGTTGGCATCATCGATGCCGGCACTGCTGGCATCGACGTTGGCCAGATAGGCCTTGATCCACTGCTGGAAAGCCTGATTGTCGTCGAGGCGCGCCGCCAGCGCGGCCATCTCGGCATCGCTGACCTGACCGGCTTGTGCCAGCTGGTCGAAGGCAGCGTCCTGCGCCATCGGCGCGATTTCGAAGATGGTTTCGATATACCGCAGGTTTTCCTGCACGGCGCGCTGCTTCAGGCGTTGCAGGCCAGCGGCGGTATTGGTCGAAGCGACCGGGCCGAAATAGCCGAAAGTATCGAAGAACTGCCGGTCCGGTGGCGACTGCTGGGTGCTGTGGTTATAGAAATCCTTGTCCGACCAGCGCTGCAGCAACTGCGCCAGCACGGTATTGTTCTGCAGGACGTCCAGACCGGACAGGCAGTTGCGCTCGGCCAGCGGCTTGGCCTTTTCAGCGGCAACCTCGACGGCCACGGTGTTGATCAGGTAGCTGTGCTTGTCGACGCAGTAACCCTGCTTGTCGACCCACTCCAGATACTGCTCGGCATAGATCGCGCCCGAATAATGGTGGTGCAGGTCGCCCCCCTTGGGCAGCATGGTCATGAACATCGTCAGCTCCGCCAGTTTCGGCTCGCTGCCCGACAGCAGCGCCGCAAAATGGCGTTTGGTCAGCTCCTCGTTGCTCGCTGCCGGCTGCGCCTGAGCGCCCGACGACAGCGTGCAGAACAGGGCAGCGGCCAGCGCGGCCGCTTTCAGACTGACGATATTTTTATGCATGATTTTTCCCGTGATAGATGGTTTAGCGGTGCTACCGGTATCCGTGCTGTTAGCGCGCGTACACCTGCTGTCCGGCTGCATACGTCGCCGCTACGGCGCGATCATCGCCCAGCAGCGCCAGCGCAAACAGACATTCTTCCAGACTGGCTTCGCCATCCTGCCAGCCGCGATTACGTCGTTGCAGCAGCGGCGTAGCCAGCGGATCGAGCACGATGAAGTCCGCTTCGGCACCGCTGGCAAAATTGCCGATGACGCCTTCCAGCTGCATGCTGCGCGCCGCGCCCAGCGTGGCCAGATAGAACATCCGCAAGGCCGGCAAGTAACTGCC
>JAIELO010000216.1 GCA_019752915.1 Burkholderiaceae bacterium | reverse complement strand
ATCGCTTCCGTACCCGCGACGGTCTGTCGTCGCCAGCCAGCATGGGCTACGAATTCTTTGACGCCAAGGCCGCCAACAAGGTCGCCGCTGCCGGTGGCGTTACTACGCTGTACAAAGGTGCTTACGATCTGATCGAAGATGCCCGCGCTGCCGGTCGTCAGGCGCGCGAAAAGCTCACCGCAAAATCGGTTGAACCGGGCAAGTACGATCTGGTGCTGTCTCCGGAACACCTGTTCCTGACCATCCACGAATCGGTTGGCCATGCCACCGAACTCGATCGCGTGCTGGGCTATGAAGCCAACTATGCCGGCACCAGCTTTGCCACGCTGGATAAATGGCGCTCGAAAAACTTCAAATATGGTTCGGATCTGGTCAACATCGTCGCCGACAAAACCACTCCCGGCTCGCTCGGCTGCGTGGCCTACGATGATGAAGGCGTTCCGGCCAAACGCTGGGATCTGATCCGCAACGGGATTCTGGTCAACTATCAGGCGACCCGCGATCAGGCTGCCATCATTGGCGAAAAAGAATCGCACGGCTGCTCGTATGCCGACAGCTGGAGCAGCGTGCAGTTCCAGCGCATGCCGAATGTGTCGCTGGAAGCGGGCAGGAAGCCGCTCACGCCGGACGAGATGGTCAAAGACGTCAAGAAGGGTATCTATATTCTTGGTCGCGGCTCCTACTCGATCGACCAGCAGCGTTACAACTTCCAGTTTGGCGGCCAGCTGTATTTCGAAATCAAGAACGGCAAGATCACCAATCCGCTGGAAGACGTGGCCTACCAGTCGAATACGCAGGAGTTCTGGAATGCCTGTTCGGCATTGTGTGACGAGCGTGACTGGCGCATGGGTGGTTCCTTCTTCGATGGTAAGGGTCAGCCTAGTCAGGTCAGCGCCGTGTCGCATGGTTCGCCAACCACACGCTTCAACGGTATCAATGTCATTAACACTGCCCGCAAGATCGGATAAGCGATGAAGATGCTCAGTCAGGAAGAAGCAAAGCGTATTTGCGACAAGGTGATGGCCTACTCGCACGCCGATGAATGCCGCGTGCAGATCAGCGGTAGCCGCAATGGCAATATCCGATACGCCCGCAATAGTGTGTCGACGGCCGGCCTAGTGGAGAACACCCAGCTCACCGTCAGCGTCGCATTTGGTAAGCGTCAGGGCACGGCCTCGCTTAACGAGTTTGATGACAAGTCGCTGGAAAAGGCGGTGCGCCGCGCCGAAGATGTGGCGCGGCTGGCGCCGGAGAATCCCGAGTTCCAGCCTGCCATCAAGCAGCAGGAATACCGGTCATCGGCCACCTTCAGTGCCGCCACTGCCGCCATCGATCCTGAGTATCGCGCCGAAGTGGCGGCGACCAGTATCAACGCCTGCCGCAAGCAGGGGCTGGTGGCCGCTGGCTTCTTTAGCGACACCACCGGGTTTGAAACGGTCGCCAATTCGAACGGTGTGTTCGGACACCAGACCCTGAGTAATCTGGGCTTTACCGTGACCACCCGTACCGAAGACGGACGTGGCTCCGGCTGGGCCACCCGCTCTGCCAACGATGCACGTCTGTTCAATGCGCGCGAAGCGTCCGACATCGCGATCGAAAAAGCGTTGCGCTCGGTGGAAGCGAAGGCGCTGGAGCCGGGCCGCTACACGGTGATTCTGGAACCGGCCGCCACCTCGGAAATTATCGGTCGCATGTTCGGCGCGTTCGATGCACGGCAGGCCGACGAGGGGCGCAGCTTCCTGTCGAAAAAAGGTGGTGGCAACCGGCTCGGCGAAAAGCTGTTCGATGAACAGGTCAACGTCTGGGCCGATCCGTGGAATCCCGACGTGCCGGTACTGCCGTGGGATAGTGCCTCGATGCTGGCACGCCAGCGCAGTGATGTGATCAAAGGCGGCAAGATCGAATCGCTCGACTACACCCGTTACTGGGCCGAGAAGCAGGGCCAGCGCGCCTTCGGCCGGCACGGCAATATGATTATGGCCGGTGGCGGAAAATCCACCGAGGAGCTGATTGCCAGCACCAAGAAGGGCGTGCTGGTAACGCGCACCTGGTATATCCGTATGGTCGATCCGCAATCGCTGCTGCTGACGGGCCTTACCCGCGACGGCACTTTCTACATCGAGAACGGCAAGATCAAACATCCGATCAAGAACTTCCGTTTCAACGAGAGCCCGGTGTCGATGCTGAACAACATCGAGGAACTCGGCAAGCCGGTGGTGATCGGTGGCGATGAAGTGCGCTTCCAGATGCTGATTCCGCCAATGAAGGTGCGTGACTTTAACTTCACCTCGCTGTCGGATGCGGTGTAAAGCAGATCGGAATCGAGCGTGGCCAGTTACGACTTTTATTTCACCCGTCTGACGTACGAATCGGGTGACTGGGATGTGGACATCCGCATGCCGAGCAATGTGCTCAACTCGCTGGTCGAATACACGACCTTGCGGGTGGATCCCGTTGAACGGATCGTCGCGCTGTCGGATCCGAAAATGCTGGAGGCACCGTTCTGCTATTTCGCCGGTCACAAGCTGGTGCAGTTCACACCAGCGGAACGGCGTAATCTGGAACGCTATATCCGTGGTGGCGGTTTTCTGTTTGTCGACGACTGCAACCACGATATCGATGGCCTGTTCGCGAAATCGTTCGAGGCCGAGATTGGCCGCATCTTCGGCGCCAAAGCGCTGCACAAGATTCCGAATACGCATCCGCTGTATTCGAGCTTCTTCCATTTCGACGGGCCACCCAATACCAGCGTGGAACTGAATGGCTGGGGCGACGATCTGGTGCACGACTATCTGAAGGCGCTGGAGTTCGGCGGCCGCGTGCGGCTTTTGTACAGCAACAAGGATTACGGTTGCGAGTGGGATTACGACTTCCGCAACAAGCGCTGGCTGGTGGTCGATAACACCCGCTTTGCGGTCAACATTATTCAATACGCGTTGGGAGCTTGAACTTGTCTACATTGATGCCGGCAGATGGTGCCATCGCCTGGAGCGAAAACGAAATTGCTGCACTGGGGGCCAAAGTGGCGGCGCTCAAGGTGAGTATGGCGCGCGTGATTATCGGTCAGGAAAACGTGATCGATTCGCTGATCATCTGCCTGCTTGCGGGTGGCCATGCACTGGTCGAAGGTGTGCCGGGGCTGGGTAAAACGCTGCTGGTCAAATCGCTGTCGCAAGCGACCGATATGGACTTCCACCGGGTGCAGTTTACCCCTGACCTGATGCCTTCCGATATCGTCGGTACCGAGATTCTGGAAGAGGATCACGCTACCGGCAAGCGCGAGTTCCGCTTCCAGCAAGGGCCGGTGTTCACGCAGGTGCTGCTGGCCGATGAAATCAACCGCGCACCACCGAAGACCCAGTCGGCACTGCTGGAAGCGATGCAGGAACGCAGCGTCACGTTTGCCGGTCGCACCCACCGTCTGCCCAAACCGTTCTTCGTGCTGGCCACCCAGAATCCGATCGAGCAGGCGGGGACCTATCCGCTGCCGGAAGCGCAGCTGGACCGCTTCCTGTTGCGCATCGATGTCGAGTATCCGAGCGAAGCGGAAGAAATCGCGATGGTGTCGGCCACCACCCATAGCGGCCTGCGTGATGCCGAACCGGTGATGGATGTGGCAACCCTGCTGCGCTTGCAGCAGCTGGTGCGTGACATTGAAATCGGTGATCACCTGCTGGCCTATGCGACGCGGCTGGTGCGCGCTACCCGTCCGGCACTGAGCACCGTGCCCGCCGTGCAGAAGCATGTCGGCTGGGGCGCTGGACCGCGTGCCGGTCAGGCGCTGGTGCTGGCAGCCAAGGCGCGTGCGCTGATGCATCAGCGGCTGGCGGTGACGCGCGACGATATTGCTGCGATGCTGTTGCCGGTGCTGGCGCACCGCGTGCTGCGCAACTTCGAAGCGGAAGCTGACGGCGTGGCGATTGCCGATATTCTGCTGGCGCTGCGCGAGCATATCCGTCCCGATTGAGGTCTATGCAAGCTGCCAGCAAGATGATGTCTGCCAACGCGTCAACCACTGCTCCGACCACGGCGATGATGGCGCATACGCGCGATCTGGATCTGGTGATCCGGCACGTGCTGGCCGGTCTCGGACATGGTCTGCACGCGGGGCGCGAACGCGGTGCGGGCGTCGAGTTCTCCGAGTACCGCGCCTATGCGCCCGGCGACGAGTGGCGCCGGGTCGACTGGAAACTGCTGGCACGCGCCGACCGCTATTTCATTCGCGAAGCCGAGCGTGACAGCCATGTCGCCGTCTGGCTCTGGCTGGATGCGAGTGCCTCGATGGCCGAACCGAGTCGCGACATCAACGGCATCGATAAACTCTGGTTCGCCCGTACCATCCTGGCCTGCGTGGCGGCCATCGCCCAGCGGCAGGGCGACGCGTTTGGGCTGGTGGTATGCGGTGGCGGCAAGGTGGAATTTACACCGGCTGCGCGCGGCCCGCGCCAGTTGCAGCGGGTTCTGGCACAACTGAACAAGGCGCAAGCCGGTGGCACGCTGCCCGCTAGCGAAGTATTGAAAGCGCATCTGCATTTTGCCCGCAGTCCCGGCGTACTGTTTGTCGCCAGCGATTTTCTGGAATGGCCGTCGCCACTGAGCGAGGCCCTGCTGCGCCTGCGCCGCCTGCGTCACGATGTGCGCTTGCTGACGCTGCGCACCCAGGCCGAAGTCGATGCCAGTTTCCGCAATGGCTCGGCGTATCGCGATCCCGAACAGAGTTCAGGTCTGCACCGCATGAGTAGTGCCGACCGCGCCGCCTACCTCGAGCAGAGTCGCGCTCACTTTGCGCAGGTTGCGCTGAGCTGCCGGCAGAACGACATCGTGCATTGCGCAGCGCGCATCGAACAGCCGCTGGTGGAAGTGTTGCGTGGCTGGTTGCGGGCTGCCGGAGCAAGGGCGAAATGATGGTCAGCGCCTATCCTTACTGGTGGCTCGGCTTGCCGCTGTTGCTGCTGCCCTGGTGGTGGCACCGGCAGAAGCGCCAGCGGCTCGATGCCGAAACGCTGGCGTCTGCGAAGTTTCTGCCAGCGGCAGCACCGGAACAATTACGCGTGTGGCAATGGCGTGACCGTTTGCTGCTGTTGTTACGCTGCCTGCTGCTGATCGTCCTGCTGGCGTGGCTGGCGGCCAGCATCTTCCCGTGGCGCGGTGACACCGTGCTGCTGGATCCGCAGGCCGATCCGGTCTGGGCACAACAGCAGATCGCCAGTGCCGGTATGACCGACGCGACCCGCATCACCCTGCCGGTGCAGCCGCTGCGCTGGCTGCGCGAGCATGAACGCGAGTGGCAGCCGACGGCCCGTCTGCTGATCGTGGCACGCGCCAATCAGCTTGCGATGCCGGCACATCTGCCAGCGTTTGCGCATACCGTGGCAGTGCGGTTGCAGGACATGCCGGCGAGTGCGCTGACTTTACCGGCACCGGCGGTGCTGGAAGTGGTGCTGGCCGCAGCGCCGGAGCGACTGGCGCGCTGGCAAGCCATGTTTGCCGCTTACGCAGGTGCTGGCGATGCGCAGCAGCGCTACCGGC
>JAIELO010000295.1 GCA_019752915.1 Burkholderiaceae bacterium | reverse complement strand
CTGGCCGCCGCTGCCGGCCACCGTCAGCGCGATGAGTATTGCCGTCGCCTGGCGGATGGCGCTGTTGCGCGGCTTGAATCGTTGGTGTTGCATGCTGCTCCTCCTGTTGTTGTTTTAGTGCGGATCAGAAGAACTTGTAGCTGGCCGAGAACGAGTACATGCGGCCGAACAGGTTCTGGCTGTGGTTGTAACCTTCCCAGCCGTTCGGATCGTAGGTAGGCTGCTTGTTCAGCAGGTTCTTGATGTTCAGGCCCACGTCCAGATTCTTCAGCGGCTTCCAGTTCAGCCCCAGATTAACGGTAACGTAAGCTGGCGCACCATCACACAGTTCCTGCGGCATGGCTACCCCGGCAGCGCTGCAGGTACCGGGCGCATTCTCGGTATCCCATGCGCCATACGCCCACTTGGTCTTGCCCGTATAGTTGACGAACATGCTGGTGACGAAATCGCGGTAGGCCCAGTCAGCGTTGAAGGTGGCGCGGATCCGTGGCGAGTCGTAGTAGCCGACATTGTTACCACTGAAGCCGCTACCGTCTTCACTGTTATAGGTTTCACGGCGACGTAAGGTGGTCGACACCCCGGTATTGAGTTTGCCGTAGGCGCCCAGACTGAAATTGGTACGCGCGTCCAGATCGATACCGTCGATCAGGGTACGGCCACGGTTCGAATACGAGTTAATCAGGCCGCCGATATTGCCCACCGTGTAGCCGGGAATGCTGCCCGCGCAAGCTGCAGCATTGGCCGCGTTGTTGCACATCGTGGCGAGCGCCGCCATCGTGGCGCGATCTGCATCGCTGATCGGGTTGCGGATCGCAGCGCTGCTACCTGCCAGCGTCGGACCAAACTTGTCCACCAGCTGGGTGAACAGTTCGTTGAAGTCCTGACGGACGATTTCATTGCGACGATAGGCGAACCAGTAATCGACCGACACACTGACATCCTTGACCGGTTGCAGCACCAGACCGGCGGTCGAGATCTTGGCTTTCTCAGGGCGCAGATCCGGGTTCGGTGGCGTCAGACCACCCACCGTGGTCGAGCAATTGGAGTTCAACAGCGTCTTGCCCAGTTCCGCTTCGGCTGGCGTCACAGACTTCATCAGCAGACGTGCCATGGCATTGGTCTGATCACAGCGCACGGTATCGCGGATCCCGCCCACCTGCGCAAACACCCCGCCGCTACCCGATTCCGCCAGATTCGGTGCACGGAAGCCTTCCGAGTAGGTAGCACGCGCCAGCAAATCCGGGCGGGCACGCCATTGCACACCGAGCTTCGGCGCCAGATTGGCCGCGAAGTTCGGGTATTTATCGAAGCGCGCCGCCGCATTGACCTCCAGCGACTCGGTCAACGGCACCACCACTTCACCGAATACCGCAGCAACGTTGCGCTGACCATCGAACCACGAGCCACCCTGCTGGGTGATCAGACCATTTGCAGCATCGGCATTGCCGGGGGTGTAGAAGCTTTCGCGCATCAGGCTTGCACCCAGTGCGGCGCGCACTTCGCGCTCACCGAGTTTAGCGATGGTGCCCTCGATTTTTCCGTCCCACGTCAGCAGCTTGGTCCACGACTGGATATCGAAGGTCGGATAGGCGGCGCGCAGCAGCGCTGCATTCGACTCGCTGATCTCGCCGAATTTGTAGGCCGGATTATCGGCGATATAGGTGCGACCGGATACCGGATCGGTGGTGAACGGACCGAAGGCCTTGGCAAAGCCTTGCGTGTTGATGTTAATCGTCTGGTACAGCGTCGAATGGCTCGCCGCAATACTGAGCGCCGTTTCGAACTCCCAGTTATTGCCGAAGCTGCCACGCAGACCTGCCACTGCACGATAGCTGTTGTCGATATTGGTCTGCCCGAAGTGGCCAACGGCATCCTGCATCAGATAGTTCAGACCTGCCGCACCGCCCATCTTGGCAGCCATATCGGCATCCAGCTTACCCTTCAGATAGACGTTATTCGGTCCCAGATACGGCGTCACGAAAGTATTCAGATTGGTGCCGGTGTTACGCGAGAACCAGTTGCTGGTGCTACCGCTATTGAAGCTGCGCGGGCCATTTTCACCGCGCAGTTTGATGTGGGTGTAGGCTGCTTCGGCGAATGCTTCCAGATCGCCACCCAGTTTGACGCGACCATTCAGGTAGCCGGTCGCGCGATCCGAACTAGGACCGGTATCGAGGGCATACGGCAGATTATTCCACACACAGCGGCTGCCCGAGGCTTCATCGATGCTGGTGCTGCACCCGCCCACGGCGCGCTGGGTGCGGGCATTGTTTTTTGCCTTGTCGAACACGAACAGGGTACCGGGATTGACCACACCCGGCTCGCTGCCCACACCGACCCGGAAGCCCGGGACAAAGCCTGGATTATTTTCATAGAAACCGGCCGGACGTTTCAGGTAGGTGTCGGCGCTCGAAATACGGTCGCGCTGATAGACGTTGAGCGAGCCATACACATTGTAGCCATCGCTATTCAGGTCACCCAGACCATAGATCACACTGCCCTGACGTTCGCCGTAGGATTTCACTGTCGGGGAAAAATCGGCATTGCTGCGCACTTCCAGACCCTGATAATTTTTCTTGGTGATGACGTTGATTACCCCGGCTACCGCATCCGAGCCGTACACCGCCGATGCGCCGTCTGTCAGAATCTCCATCCGCTCGATGGCGGCCGCAGGGATCGCGTCGATATTCACGAACATGGTCTGGAAACCGGCCGGAGCGCCATAGAACGACAGGCGGCGGCCATTCAGCAGCACCAGCGTCCCTTGTGCCCCCAGACCACGCAGATTGGCCTGCGAGGCACCGTCCGAACCGGTGAACATGGAGCGGAAGTCCTGCTGCGACGGGCGCGCTGCCGGCAGATTATCGAGCACCTGCAACAGCGTGCGTGCGCCCATGTTTTCGATCTGTTTGGCACTCACCACTTGCACCGGCGACGCCGTTTCGGCATTGATGCGTTTCAGGCTCGAGCCGGTAATCTCGACACGGGCAACCTTGTCATCCTTTTTCTGCGGCTCTTCCTGCTCGTCTGCCGCCAGTGCGGCGGACGCCAGACCTACCGCCATCATTGCGGCTACCAGTTTTTTTACATGCATGGCCATCTCCCTTATTTGCGTAGTGTTTGCGGTTTGTGTATGCGTTGTATGTGATTGTTTTTATGGCTTGCGCTGCTGCGCGCGCTGTTTCTTAAGGCTGCAACTTGCCCTCCCCGGTCCGAAGAGGGGTTCCTACTGGTGAAAAAATGGATGGGATCAGCGTGGTCGGACGGTACTTCCCTCAGTGCCGATCAGGACCGCGTTGGCCCAGTTGGCGCATACCTGCGCCGGCTGGCTACCCTGCGCACCGAGCGTTCGCAAGCTAAGCTGACTGAGCCCACGCACATCGATCTCGGGTTTGACCACGGCCGGCGCAGTGATCAGGCCACTGTCGTACAGCAGGCGCTCGCCAGTCCAGATCTGGAACTGCAAGCCTCCGGCAGCGCGGCAGCTATCATCAACACCCAGATCGGCGCGCAACAGATTCCAGTTGCCGTTCAATTGCAGATCCACACGGCTGCTCGCGCCGACGCCGAGTCCCTTGCGGAACCACAGGCCATTCATGCGCATTTCCTTGCCGCGTAAGGGCTGATCGCGCTTGATACGCTGAGGCAGATTCAGATCCGACAGGTATTGCTGGATTTCCGGGCCATCCTTAGACTGATAGGCCATCACATGGAAGGTCGACAGGGTAATCGGCGCAACCTCGCTGGCCACCACCGCATTGAACGCACGGGCGACCGGTTGCGCCGCTGCCGTCACCATCGGATCGGCCGCTGCTGCGCCATCGCCGTCGGGATTGTGGGTACTCAGCACCCGGAAGCGCAACAGGCGACCTGCCGTAGCGGGGAAGCTGATGCTCTGCGTGCCTTGCGCCAGTTTCAGCTGACCGCGCTTGACCGGTGTGCCCCAGTCGCCGTTGTTATCACCCAGATAGACTTCGTAATCGCGGATCTGGCCGTGCTGCCAGTGCTGGTCATTCCGCCCTGCCAGCTCGATGCCATCGACCAGACGGCGCTCGGTAAAACCGATCACCCATTCGTGCGGGCCACCCTGCACCACCGGACTGCGGGTGGTGCGGAACCATGTAGACGGCTTGTCGTCGAAAGCATTTTCCAGCGGATTAGCGGCTTCCTCGGACGGACGATTCAGCACCATCATGGCATCGGACGGAATCGCACGACCCAGCACTGGTGCTGCAGGGAAGGCATCATCGGCCTGCGCCAGTGCCTGAGGCGCAGCGCTCTGCACGGCGATCTGCAGCGGCTGACGGATATCCTGCTTCGCCAGCTTCACGTGCAAAGTACCCAGACGGTCTGCCGCATCGAAGTACCAGCCCTGTGGCGCCGCGTCGAAGGCAGCACGCTCGTTGAATGCAGCCAGCAGCGTGTCACCGGTCGTACCAACGGTGCGCACACTGGCCGGGCGCAGGCGGCTCAGCACCCGCAAGCCATAAGCACGCTGGGCCAGCTGGCCTTGATAACTGCCCACCACCGGCGCCACCTCGACCGTGTAGCCATCGGCACCAGTCTGCATACGGATGGTCTGCTGACTATAAGCGCCCTCCTGATAGCGACGGCTATTGCCATCATCTTCATACAAGACATATTCCGAAGCACCGTGCGGATACAGATCCAGCGTCAGCACATCTTTCGGCTTCTCGCCGTCGTACAGCATTTCGGGATACATCGGCAGGATCGCCCCGGCGCGTACCAGCACCGGCAGCTTATCGAGCGTGACCGCCATATCGATCTCGCGACCGCCTTGCAGCGCCGTCACCTGCCGGCCATCCCAGTAATCGAACCACTGGCCTTGCGGCAGATGGATAGCGCGGCGCCAGCCACCGCTGACCGCCTGACTGCGGTACACCGGCGCCACCAGCAGATCACGGCCCAGCATGAACTGGTATTTATGTGCTTCCGTATGGGCAGCCGGATCGTCCGGATAGTCCCACATCAGGCCACGCACCAGCGGCGCGCCGCTTTGCTCGGCCTCGCGCATCAGCGTGTACATATACGGCGTCAAACGCATCTTCAGCTTCAGGTAGCGCCGATTAATCCCGACATAGGGCTCGGCAAACCACCAAGGGTGCTTGCGCTCGGCCGCAGCCCAGCCGGACATGCCCATCAGCACCGGCGTAAAACTCTTCCACTGCAGATCGCGGGTGTAGGTCTCCGGACTACCGCCGAAAATCGCATCGACGTCACCGGTAGCATAGGCCTGACCGGACAGGCCCGAACCGATCAGCGTCGGCACGTGCCAGCGGATGTAGTCCCAGCTGGCGCTCTGGTCACCGGTCCAGGTCACCGCATAGCGCTGGGTACCAGCCCAGCCCATTACGGTCCAGATGAAGGGACGACCATCGGAATTATTCAGGATGCCGTCGTAGGCTGATTTATTCGCATCGAGCGAGAACTGGTAACCCTTGCCAGTCCACGCCACATCGAGTTTCTGCACCCGGGTACCGGCCGTGCCGACTTCCCATGCCATTTTTTC
>JAIELO010000161.1 GCA_019752915.1 Burkholderiaceae bacterium | reverse complement strand
GCACACGATTACCGGCGCCATCGTCGGCGTCGGTTCGTCGCAGAAGATGTCGGCGGTACGCTGGGGCGTGGCCGGTAACATCGTCTGGGCCTGGGTGTTTACCATTCCGGCCTCCGCCTTTGTGGCGGCAATCGCCTGGTGGATCGCTCAGCACGTCATGTAAGGACTGTGGCCGTAGCATGACTGCGGCCAGCGCGTCGTCTTCCAACGCCGCCCCGGGCTGACGCCTGCGGGCGGCGTTGTTACGTTCGGCAAGCCGCTGCCGGATCGGCTATCATGCCGGGTTGGCTGCCCGAGGCGGCCATAGTCTGCCGCCGCGCGCGGAGTTTCTGCCGTTTTCCTGCTCCATCGCCGAATGTCTGTGCCACGAACTCCCTATATTCCCCGTCGTAAGCGCTGGCTGCAAGCCTGTTCGCAATGGCTGCTGCTGGGCGGATTGCTGCGTTCGCTGACCTATCGCAGCGGCTTGCACGGCCACCTCGGTGTGACGCGCCATAGCGTGCGGCTGCCAGAGCGGCAGCGCTTGCCACGTCCCCTCAAGATCGCGTTTGCGTCGGACTTTCATGCCGGCCCGTCGACCCATCCTGCCATCTTCGACGAACTATTCGCCTGCCTGCAGCGCGAGCAAGTCGATCTGTTATTGCTGGGAGGCGACTATGTGTCGGGCGCGGCCCGCTATGCCGAGGTGCTGTGCGCGGGGCTCGCTGCCTGCCATGCGCCACTGGGGAAATTTGCGGTACTGGGCAACCATGATCTGGCCACCGATGAAACCTGCATTACCGAACTGTTTGCGCAAGCCGGTGTGCAGATGCTGGTGAATCGTGCGGTGGGCTTGCCGGCACCGTTCGGGCAGGTCTCGGTGTGCGGTATGGATGAGGCGTGGCTGGGCGAGGCGAATGCCCGTCTGACCTTTGCCCGTGCCGGGACGGTCCGGATCCTGCTAGTGCATGCGCCGGACGGCTTGCTCAAACTCTCCGGCCAGCGCTACCACATCGGCTTTGCCGGTCACACCCATGGTGGCCAGATTGCGCTGCCCGATGGCACGCCGCTGGTGCGCCCGCTCGGGCCGGTGTCGCGGGTCCATTACCATGGCCGCATTCCGGTGCCCGGCAATGGCGATCTGATTGTCAGCCGCGGGGTCGGCTGCAGTACCATTCCGGTACGCCTGAACGCCGATCCGGAACTGGTCATTTGTACCCTGCAGTAAGGCGGGCGCCCGACTACAGTTCTACCTGCATGCCTTCATAGGCCAGAAACACTTGCAGATCACCGAGCTGGTCTGCATGGCGGGCCAGTACTTCGGCAAACACCGCTTCCAGTTCCGTGTCACTGCGGGTTGGTTCATGGTGGGTGCAGTACAGCGCCTTGACGCCGCAGCGCAGTGCCATCGCCAGCGCCGAGTCAAAGGTGCCGTGGCCCCAGCCCTGTTTGGCCGGATACTCGTCGCGGGTGTAGGAGCAATCGGCGATCAGTGCATCGACGCCTTGTACCCGGGCATCGATGGCGGCATTGCGCTCGGCCATCCACTGAGCATAGATGGCGTGTTCGCTATGGTCGACCGGATACAGGTTGTACAGCGGCTCATGGTCACCGGTAAAGAACAGCGCCTTGCCACCGGATTCAATGCGGTAGCCGAGATCGGTGGCAGGGTGGTTCATCACCACGTTGTGGACCAGCGCATCGCCCACCGTGATGGCTTCATCGATGTTCAGGTTCTGGTATTCGATGGTGGCATCCATCTGGGTTTCACTGACGGGGAAATAGCTGTTCTGTAACTGCACGCCCATCACATGTTCGATGCCATTGCCGGTGTCGGGGTCGATCGCGCCGTGCAGACGTACCCGGCTATCGCGTACGAACAGCGGGGTGAAGAAGGGCAGGCCGTGGATGTGGTCCCAGTGACTGTGGGTAATGAAGATGTTGGCATGGATGGCGCCTTTCTTCTGCTGCAACAGCGCTTGCGCAAGCGAAAAGATCCCCGTACCACCATCTAAGATGATGAGGGTATTGTCATCGCTGCGCACCTCGATACAGGTGGTGTTGCCGCCATAGCGCGCGGTACGCGGGCCGGGCGAGGGAATCGAACCGCGCACCCCCCAAAAAGTAAATTTCATGTGTTCTTTCCTGTGTTTTTGCCTGACACCTCGGGCGATGATAGCTTTTTTTTTCGACAACAGGGAAAAACCGACAATCTTTCGCATGATTTTGTGACGCCAATCATTTCTTTATATACAACAGCTTGCACCGGAGATACACTCTGGGTAATGCCATGCTGGCGGCTGGCATGACGCGCCTAGTCCCTTCCGTTGAGAACCACACAACCATGCACGAGTTGAATCAAACCCAAATCGCCCAGCGGCTGGAACGGCTGATCGAACTCAGTGTCGAGCTGGGCAAGCGACATGACACCGATGCCTTGCTGGAACGCATACTGGTGGTGGCACGCGGGATGACCAATGCCGATGGGGGCACGCTGTACCGCCCGAGCGACGACCAGCGCACGCTGGAGTTTGCGATCCTGTTCAATCACACGCTGAAAATCCAGCAGGGCGGCAGTAGCGGCACGCCCGTCACCGCACCGGGTGTGCCACTGTACGATGCCGAAGGTGAAAAAAATCTGGCCGCCGTGGCAGCCTATGCCGCCCATTTCGGCCTGTCGGTCAATATCGAAGATGTCTATAAAGCCGATGTCTTCAATTTTTCCGGCATGGTCAAGTTCGACCAGATGAATGGCTACCATTCGCAATCGTTCCTGACGGTGCCGATGAGCGATCATGAAGGCGAACTGGTCGGTGTGTTGCAACTGATTAATGCGATCGACACGGAGACGGGCGAGATCCGTGCCTTCAGTCAGACCGATCAGCGTTTCATCGAGGCGCTAGCGGCCCAGGCGGCGGTCGCGCTGACCCACCAGCGCCTGATTGGCCAGTTGGAAAACCTGCTCGAATCGCTGGTCAATCTGATCAATATCGGTATCGATGCCAAATCGCCCTACACGGGACGGCACTGCCAGTTTGTGCCGGAGTTGACCATGATGCTGGCCGAGGCCGTGCACCAGACCGAAACCGGACCGATGGCCGGGTTCCGCATGACCGACGCGGATCGCAAGGAATTGTGGCTGGCCGGTCTGCTGCACGATTGCGGCAAGATCACCACCCCGGTACACGTCGTCGATAAAGCCACCAAGCTGGAAACCATCGTCGATCGCATCAGCACCGTCGATACCCGTTTCGAAGTGTTGCTGCGCGACGTAGAGATCGCTGCCCTGAAGCGCAAGCTGGCCGGACAGGAAGATGCCGCCAGCATCGACGCCGAACTGGCCGAGCAGCAGGCGCTGCTGCGCGCCGAGCGCGACTTTATCCGGCAGGCCAATGTGGGGGGCGAGGCGATGGCCAGCGCCGATCAGGACCGGGTACGCCAGATTGCCCAGCGCCGCTGGCTGGGGCCGGACGGGATCGAGCAGGACTTCCTGAGTGCCAATGAAGTGCAGAACCTGACCATCAAGTACGGCACTCTGACCGAAGACGAGCGCAAGCAGATTAACAACCACATCACCATGACCATCAAGATGCTGGAGGCATTGCCCTGGCCTAAGCATCTGAAGAATGTGCCCGAGTATGCCGGTGGTCACCACGAGCGCATGGATGGCAAAGGCTATCCGCGCGGGCTGACACGCGAGCAGATGTCGGTGCAGGCCCGGCTGATGGCGATTGCCGATATTTTCGAGGCACTGACGGCGGCCGACCGGCCCTATAAAAAAGGCAAACTGCTGTCGGAAGCGTTGCAGATCCTTGGCAACTTTGCCCTGAATGGTCACATCGATCCGGATCTGTTCGACATCTTTATCCGTAGCAAAATCTACCTGCACTTCGCGCGCAAGAATATGGACGAGCGCCAGATCGACGCGATCGATGAGTCGCGCATTCCCGGTTATACCCCCTGAATTCCCTCCCTGAGCGAGCGCCTGCGTGAAGCCCCTCCACTGGCCGGTCAGCTGGACCAAGAACCTGAGTAAATACGGCCTGCGCTGGCTGCTCAGTGCGCTGGTAACAGCGCTCGGGGTGCTCTACACGCTGAATGTCTGGCAGAGCGATGCGGTGGTGCGACTGGATAATCTGCTGGCCGGCGAACGTATGAAGCTGGAGGTGCCGCAACTCGATCCGCGCATCGTGATTGTCGATATCGATGGCAAGTCGCTGACCGAATTCGGGCGCTTCCCGTGGAGCCGCAATGTGCAGGCGCAACTGATAAGCCAGCTGACCCGGCACTACCAGGTGAAAGCCATCGGCTACGATATTTCCTTCCCGGAGCCGGACACCAGTTCCGGTTATGGCGTACTGGAAAAACTGTCGACGCGCGAATTGCGCGATGTGCCGCAGCTGAAAGACAAGCTGGCCACGCTGAAAACGGCACTTGACTACGATGGTCTGTTTGCCAGCGCCCTGCAGGGGCAGCCGGTGATTCTGGGCTTTAATCTGTCACCCGACCAGATCAAGGGGGCGCTGCCGAAACCGCTGTTCAGTGAAGCCGACTTGAACGGCCGTGAACTGCTGGCCTATAACGCGGCCGGTTATGAAGCCAATGTGCCGGTGCTGCAGCAGGCTGCCGCCGGGGCGGGCAGCTTTTCCGTGGTCACCGATCTGGACGGGGTGGTGCGCAATGCCTACCTGATCCAGCAAGTGGGCGAGCACTACTATCCCTCGCTGGCGGTCGCCACCAGCATGCTGTATCTCGATGCACTGGCCGTGAAGCCGCTGCTGACCGAATCGGTCGACCAGCTGTCCCAGAACCAGCTCGATAGCGGCGGCTATGATGCGCTGACCATCCTGCTGCCGCAGCGTAAGCAGCGCCTGATCGCGGTGGGCGAGGCGATGAGTACGGTAGTGCAGTTCCGCGGGCGCGGCGGTCCGTCCGGCGGCGCCTTCCGCTATGTGTCGGCGGCCGATGTGCTGACCGGGCGTGCCCCGCAAGCCTTGCTGAAGGGCACGCTGGTGCTGATCGGCACCACCGCACCGGGACTGGTGGACTTGCGTGCCACCCCCGTCAATCCCGAGTATCCGGGTGTGGAAATTCATGCCAACATCATCAAGTCCATCCTCGATCAGCGCTTCAAATCGCGCCCCTATACGGCGCCGGTACTGGAGGCGGGCGCGATTCTGGTGCTCGGGCTGGGGCTGGGGCTGGCGCTGGCAGCACTCTCGCCGCTGCGCTCCATGCTGCTGGGGGTGACGGTGATGGCGGCCAGCGTCGGCTTGAACCTGTATCTGTACCGGGTGCAGGATCTGATGTTCAATTCGGCCATGCTGATCATCGTACTGTTCGCAGTGTTCGTGCTGAATGTGGCGTGGGGCTATTTCTTCGAAGTGCGCAAGGGGCAGGCGCTGGTATCGCGCTTCGGCGAGTATGTGGCGCCGGAGCTGGTCGCAGAAATGGCCGAAGACCCGGAAAAATACAATATGGATGGCGAAAGCCGCGAGTTGACGGTGATGTTTGTCGACGTGCGCGGCTTTACCACGATTTCCGAAGGGCTGACACCGAAG
>JAIELO010000335.1 GCA_019752915.1 Burkholderiaceae bacterium | reverse complement strand
GCAGCGTTTCGCGCCGACCATTCGACTCGGCGCAGATCATCACGCGGCGACCGGCCTGCAGCAGATAGGCGCGCAGATTGGTGAGCGGATCTTCGCTGTGACGGTTGACAGCGATGTTCGGTACCGGCGCCGATAGCTCGGATGCGCCGGCATCGGCTTCGCGGCCTATCACCAGTCGTCCGTATGGCTTGGCCAGCGTGAAGAACTGTTCGTCTGTGAGGAACAGCGCTTCCGGCGCCAGAATCGGGCGTTCGCGGTCGGCTTTCAGGAAGCGGTAGCGCGAGCCGGTATCGGTCCAGAAGCGCAGGATGACGGCGTTGATGTCGCCTACCAGTGCCAGTGTCGCGCCTTCCGGCAGATAGTCGAACAGCGTGGCGGTCTGCTCGAAGAACAGCGGCAGATAGTATTCGATACCGGCCGAAGCGATACCGGCGCTGATGTCTTTGTAGACCACCGAGCGCGAAGGGTCGCCTTCGAATTGTTCGCGCCAGCGGTTACGGAAGGTGGTGCGCGCCGTTTCATCCATCGGGAACTCGCGCCCGGGCAGCAGCCGCACTTCGTTGACCGGATACAGCGAGCGCTGGGTGTCGGCGTCGAAGGTACGGATGGTTTCGATGGTGTCGCCAAACAGATCGAGCCGGTAAGGCAGGGCCGAACCCATCGGGAACAGGTCGATCAGGCCACCGCGCACCGAGTATTCGCCGGGCGACATGACTTGCGTGACGTGGGTATAACCGGCCAGCGTTAGCTGGCTTTTCAGGCGGGCTTCGTCGAGCGATTCACCTTTTTTGAAGAAGAAGGTGTAGGCCGCGAGGAAGGAGGGCGGCGCCATGCGTACCAGCGCGGTGGTCGCTGGTACCAGCATCACATCGCACTGACCGCTGGTGATTTCGTGCAGGGTGGCGAGGCGCTCGGACACCAGATCCTGGTGTGGCGAAAAGGCGTCGTAAGGCAGGGTTTCCCAGTCCGGCAGCAGGTGGCAGCGCAGGGCATCGCCGGCAAACCATGGAATTTCGTCGAGCAGGCGCTGGCCATCGCTGGCGCTGGCCACAATCACGGCCAGCATCTGGCCCTGTGCTTTGAGTTCGAGCGCGGTTTGCGCCAGTGCGTAGGCATCCGACGAGCCATGCAGCGCGGGCAGGGCGTAACGGTTGCCGGGTTTGGGGATGGAGTTTTTCAAGACCAGAGACACAACGCAGCTTCACTGTAAAGGCGCATCGCCAGAGTGGCCATGCCGCTGCAGCATTATAGACCAAGCCCCGTTTTGTTGCGCCGTGCCGCTGCGTCTGGCCATGGGCACTGCGCGCGTCCTTAATCCTTTGCCGGTGGCCGGTTCGCTACGCCGAACGGCACGTGCACCATCGGGATATTCCCGCCGGCCGATTTCAGATGACTGAGCTGGTCGTCAAAGAAAATATGGGGCTTGAAGATGCTCAGCACCCGTGCCTTGTCCATCCCGCCGAGGAAAAACGTCTCATTGGCGGATACGCCCCAGCTTTTCAGGGTGGTGACTACCCGTTCGTGCGAGGGCGCGCTGCGCGCCGTGATGATGGCAATGCGCAGGATTTTGCGGTAAGCGGGATCGCGGCGCTGGGCACGCTCTTCCAGTCGCTGCATCAGCGACAGCTTCTGGAACAGGTCGGCCAGTGGGCCGGGCTGATGGGGCTTCGCAACGTGTTCACGCTCGTGGGCGTGGAACTCGTCGACGTTGTTATTGCGTTTGAAGACGGTTTCAGACTCGTCGTCGGCGATCACGCCATCGAAGTCGAAGGCCACCCGTAATTCGTTATCGTCCTCGTCATCTTCGGTGCGCGAGGGCAGGACCAGCCCGGCCGGATAGTTCGCTGCCAGCGCATTGCGTACATCTTCCTCGTGCGCGGTCAGAAACAGCGAGGTGTTGAAGGCCGGGAGATAGGTGTACGGCGATTTGCCGGTAACAAAGCAGGCGCGCGAGATGTCGAGGCCATAGTGGGCGATGGAATTCATTACCCGCAAGCCGGTTTCCGGCGAATTCCGCGACAGCAGCACCACTTCGACGGGGGCTGATTCGGCGTAATGCTTGTTAATGCCGAGGAAGCGGCGGATGAAAGGGAAGGCTACTCCCTTGCCCAGAATCACATTGAGATGCTGTTCCTGATACTTTCGGTAAGCTTCCGCGCCCTGTTCCAGGAAAATCTGGTGCGATTCGCTGAGGTCAAACAGCGCACTGGAAGCGATGCCAATGACCAGCTTGTGTTCGATGGGATAGGCCATGGTTGCTCGTGTGGTTGCAATGTTCACCACTTTACCGCATTGGCACGGAATCCGCTGAAATCGAAAACTGGTCTGCTACTGGTAGTTAAATTAAGATAATTTTTATTGTCAGGATGGTTATTTGTATTGTTTTAGGGATATAATTCTTGCCATGCAGTGCAGTTTTCACGAATTTTCCGATAACCATACCAATTACATACCATGACTACTTCGAATCTGATGAAACGTGTTTTGCCTCTGGTGTTGAGCATCGCAGCGATGGGCACCGCCCAGGCCGCTGTTCCAAGTTTTGATCTGGGTGCAGCGAGCGCCTATAGCGCCTATATCTACGGCAATGTGAGCGGCATTACCGATATCGAAGGTCGTCTGGCGGTTGGCGGTAATGTGTCGATTAACGGCACCTCGATCGGCTACCGTGCGCCATACGGCACCACCGGCCCTGGCCTGGTGGTCGGCGGCGATGTGAAATTTACGGGCGGTAATCTGTACGGCGCGCCGAACAAGAACGTCGATACCAATGCCTCGATTGGCCCGATCACCGAGTACACGACCAACCTTTACGGCAAGGGTGTGTACGGCGGTAACAATACTTCCTCCAGCTATCACAACCTGACAAAGGCTGACATCAGCAAGGTCACCGATTTTTCTGCCACCAAGGCCAGCTTGACGGCACTGTCGAATACGCTGAGCAAGCAGGCCAGCAATGGTACGTCGGTGAATTTTGCCAATGGCGGCATCGAACTGGTGGGTAACGGTCAATCGGGCGTGCAGATTTTTAATCTGACTACCCACAACCTGACCAATTTGAGCCTGAGTAATGTTGGCGCCGATGCGGCGGTGGTGATTAATGTCACCGGCACCGGTGACGTGAAGTTTAGTGGCGGTCAGGATGGGCAGCTCAAGGCGCTGCGTGGCAATGTGCTGTTCAACCTGAACGGCGCTACGGGTGTGAATATCGCCACGCTGACCTGGGGCTCGATTCTGGCCAATGACGCCAATCTGTTCGGCACCGGCCACCTGGAAGGCACGATCGTGGCGAATTCCATCAGTTCCGCAGTGGAAGTCGGCTGGGAACCGTACAAGGGTTATGTGGCAGCACCTGTGCCAGAACCGGAAACCTATGCCATGCTGCTGGGCGGTCTAGGCCTGGTCGGTGTGCTCGCACGTCGCCGTCGCAAGCAGTAAGCGCGCGCAGTACGTTCTACAACGTTGTCCCCGGAAATAGCTGCTTCGGCAGCTATTTCTGTTTCATTTTGACACGTCCGGATTGCTAGCCTGCCGCGCCTGAGTTACATTGAGGCATCATCTAGACGGAATCCAGCGTGCTCAACTTCGAGACTCTGCTATTGATTCAGGTATGTACGACGGTGCTGACCACGGCACTGCTCGTGGTGACTGCCTGCTACCGCGACAGTCCGCCCGAATTACGCTGGTGGGCGCTCGGTGATCTGGTGATTTCCGTCGGTCTGGCCTTGACCAATCTCGATCATGTGCCGGAACTGCTAGCCGCTTTGCTCGGCTACAGCCTGCTCGGGCTCGGCATTGCGCTGGTGCTGCGCGGCGTGTGTGTGCATTGTGGCGCCACGCTCACCAATACCCACATTCTGTTACTGACGCTGATCGCGTTTGGCGTGAGTGCGTATTTCACGTTAGTCGAACCCAGTGTGCGGGGGCGGATCGCCTTTGGTGGCCTGTATTTCGGCCTTCTCAACTGGGTTTGCGCGTACGCGGTAGGGCGTTATGCAGGCGAACGGGGAATGGTGATTACCGCTACCGGCTTTGCCATGCTGGGAACGGCGCTACTAGTACGCGGGATGATTCTGCTGATGCAGGACGGTCCGCTCGATCTGTCCGGCTCGGTTCTGCTGGGCATTACCATGCTGACGATTCCGCTGGCCCAGATGTGCACGGCCTTCGGCCTGATTCTCATGGTGATGTGGCGTTATGCCGAGCGTTTGCGCTATTTGTCGAGTATCGACGCGCTGACGGGCGCCTTCAATCGCGCCGGTTTGCAGAATCAGGGCGGGCGACTGGCGCAGCGCTTACTGCGGGCCCGGCGCGACATGGCGGTGCTGATGATCGACGTCGATCACTTCAAACAGATTAATGACCGCTATGGTCACGCTGCCGGCGACGAGGTATTGCGTTTCCTGACCCGTTTACTGCGTCAGGAACTGCGGCCGATGGACGTGCTGGCGCGACTTGGCGGTGAAGAGTTTGTGCTGGTGCTGGAAGGGATAGACGCGGACGCCGCATTGCGACTGGCCGAGCGTCTGCGAGCGCGCATCGCTACCGAGGTGGTTCCTGTCGATGCCGGGTCGGTGGCCTACACAGTGAGCATCGGCGTGGTGACGTCGGCGCTGGCCGGCTACGAGCTTGCCACGCTGATGGCGGAGGGCGACCGTGCCATGTATGCGGCCAAGCAGGCTGGCCGCAATCAGGTGTGTGTTGCCTGATCCGGTGTGGCCACCTGCCTGGCTTATTGCTCGTAGGCGCCCAGACGCAGCTGTTCCTCGGCACTGAAACCGGCGTCGCGCAACTGCTGGAGTGCGGCGCTGGCATTGCCGGGGTGATTGCCCGCTTGCTGCAGTAGCTGGGTGCGTTGTGCCTGATAGCTGGCGATACGCTGCTGCCAGTCCGCCTCGGCACGATCAAGTTCTGCCAGTCGCGCGGCAGCAGCGGGCGAAAATGCCGCGGCGCGCAGACGGTAGATTTCATTGTCTCCAGCCCCCTCGGCGCGCGCCTTCGCCACGGCCTGTTCCATATTCACGACCCGGCCCGGCGCGGCCCGTTCGTTACGCTGGGCGGGCGTTAGCGCCGCATCGAGTACCTGCAAGCGCTGCTGGCGCTGCGCTTCGCTGAGACGGTTGTCGGCGCTGATCGCCATGCGGGCCAGCGCATCCTGATCGTAGGCATCGCTGGCGCCGAACAGGGCGGCCGCTTCGGCGCCACTGAAAAACTGCTGACGCAACTGCTGCATGGCCTGCAGACGCTGACGCGCACCCTGTAGCAGGTCGCTGCTGGCTGGCAGCGTGCGTTGCAGGTCGACCAGTGCGCGCTTGTAATCGAGATAGGCGTCGAGCAGTCGCTTGGCCTCGATCGCCGCGCCAGCACTGAGGCGACGTTCGAGTTCGCGGCGGATCTCGGCGCGCAGCGCCTCCAGTGTTTGCTCGCCCAGCCCCGCCAGATAATAGTCGAACAGGTAGGCCAGCTCCGCGTTGACGGCCAGTTTGTCGGCCGCCGTCTGCCGCACGTCGCCGTCCGGCCGCGTGCCTGTCATCGACGGCACGAACGCAAAG
>JAIELO010000192.1 GCA_019752915.1 Burkholderiaceae bacterium | reverse complement strand
AGGGAATGGATGAGCTTCAATCGATACGCTTGCTACGCGAGAGAATGTAATATTACTTAAATATACACGAGCTCACCCGAGGGCTGACTATTTCCCTGATACTTGTGGGTTTTCTGCACGTCTCGACGCTTACCTAGCGTGCTTCCTGCTGGTCCGTTGCGGATAATTAGGGGCTAAAATAGTAGTCTGGTTGAGATCGACGGGTGGGGGCGATGGTGCTCCTGTGTGGTGGCAGATGCGCTGGAAAAAAACCTGCGCAGCATTTCTTGATGTAAATGTATGAAACTGATTGTGAACAAGGCTGGCAAAAGCGAAAAATATGATTTACTGCGCTGCGTGCGTCGCGACGGTAGCGAGACGTCGACTAGTATGCCCCGTCAGGGCGTGCTGCCGCACGATCTGATTCACTACGTGGTGGAGACTACGCTCGACTACCAGCATGGTTTTCTGGGCATGGTTGCTGCCGGTGCCGAGATCAGCTTCGCGATGGAACAGAGCCATGGCGCACTGCAGGCCGGGCTGGCCGATCAGGCCAGTCAGACCGAGTCGCTCGTCGAAAGCCTGCAGGCGCAACTCTGGAGTGACAGCTTCGATCAGGCCATGTTCGATGCCGGTCTGGAAAGTGCCTGTGCCATGCGTGGCTGCGCTGTGCCGGCATTGCAGCAGGCCGGTGGTGGTGCGGCTCTGTGCGACGCGGTGCTGGCCCTGTCGCAACGCTGGCAGGCTCTGCCGTTTTACGCAACGCTGGAACTCGACATGCCAGCGTTATAGCCGGATGCGCTGCGTGGCAGAGCGCCTGCTGCCCTTCATAGTGCCCGCTGCCGCTTGTGACTATTTTTTGCGGCTGATTTCCTTGAGCATGTGCTGCTTGAACGCTTGCGCCAGCGGCGTCAGTTTTTTGCTGCCCGGATGGACAATATGCCAGGCTGATGGCAGCGGAAAGCCGCTGACATCGATCACGCTCACGCCATGTTCCTTCTGCTGGCCGTGCAGGGCATGGCGCGACACCACGCCGATGCCCAGTCCGCCCGCCACGGATTCCTTGACTGCTTCATTGCTGCCCAGCTCCAGCCGGATATTGGCGCGGAATTTCTCGCTGCGGAAAAACTGGTCGGCCGCCATGCGCGTGCCCGAGCCGGGTTCGCGCAGTATGAAACGCTGGCCGGCCAGCTCCTGCAGCGTGACCTTGTTGCGTTTCGCCAGAGGATGGTTGCTGGCGGCAATCACCACGATGGGGTTGGGCATGAACACCTGATCGCCCAGTTGCATATCGGCCGGCGGCATCGACATGATGTAGAGGTCATCGAGATTGTCGCGCAGGCGCTGCACCACGCCATCGCGGTTGAGAATTTCCAGCGACACATCGATGGCCGGGTGTCGGGTGCAGAAGCTGCCGATCAGACGTGGCATAAAGTATTTCGCCGTGCTCACCACCGCCACCCGCAGCTTGCCGCGCGACAGGCCCTTGATGCCATCCACATGCTGCTCGAAGCCATCCCAGGCCTGGGCCACGGCGCGTGCCGTCTCCGCCAGTTCCTTGCCGACATCGGTGAGATAGATCTTCTTGCCGATCAGGTCGTACAGCGGCACCCCGACCGATAGCGCGATCTCTTTGAGCTGCATGGAAGCGGTCGGCTGAGTCACATGCATGGCGCGCGCGGCTGCGCTGACGCTGCCTGTTTCGGCCAGCGCCAGAAATAGCCGTAATTGGCGGAAAGTGATATTCATAGAGTTTTATCTATACATGGCGGTGTAAGAATCGATTTTACACGATGACGTGGTTTTTCTAGAATGCCGCAAAGGAGTCAACTCATGCATAACATTCTCGATCCTGCCATTCTGTTTTTTGTCTTTGGTGTCCTGGCCGGAGCAGTTCGCTCCAATCTCGAAATTCCGCCTGCCATCTCGCGCTTCCTGTCCCTGTACCTGCTGATGGCGCTAGGGCTGAAGGGCGGCTTTGCCCTGTCGCATTCCGGCCTGACGGCGACCGTCGGACTGAGTCTGGGCGCTGCCGTCACGCTGGCGCTGTGCATTCCGCTGATCGGGTATGCGGTATTGCGCCGTTTCGTATCCGGCTTCGATGCAGCGGCGGTGGCCGCCACCTACGGTTCGGTGAGTGCGGTGACTTTTGTTACCGCGGTACAGTATCTGGAAAACCAGCAGATCGCCTATGGTGGTCACATGGCGGCGGCGATGGCTTTGATGGAGTCGCCGGCGATCATCATGGCGATCGTGTTTGCCAACCGGCTGCGCCAGAGTCCTGTCGCCGTGCAGGCCAGCGGCGCTGCTAGTACAGCGCTGCTGGCGACTGCCGGAGGTGTGGTGAGCGGCAAGCCGGATGGCCGACCTAGTGTGTCGATTCGCAAGATCCTGCACGAATCGTTCACCGACGGCGCGCAACTGCTGTTGCTAGGTGCCATGGTGGTCGGGCTGATCACCGGCGATGCTGGTAAAGCGGCCATGCAACCGTTTTCCGGCGACCTGTTCAAAGGCATGCTGTCCTTCTTCCTGCTCGACATGGGTCTGATGGCGGCGCGCAACATCATGCAAATGCGCGGCAAATCGCCGGTGCTGGTGGCCTACGCAGTACTGGGGCCGCTGCTGCATGCCACGTTAGCGCTAGGGTTGTCCGCGTTATTACACCTGCCGGTTGGCGACGCAGCGCTACTGATGGTACTGGCCGCCAGCGCATCGTATATCGCCGTGCCAGCCGTGCTGCGTTACGCCATGCCGGAAGCCACGCCCTCGCTGTATTTCGGGCTGAGTCTCGGCGTCACATTCCCGCTCAACATACTGTTCGGCATTCCCCTCTACGTCGCCGTGGCACGCAGCGTCCTCTCCTGAAACCGGGGGCAGATCCGACATCCGGACACGGGCTGTACTGTATCGGCTTCTCCGCCCAGCCTATTGCTGCACTCCGGAACTAGGCTGAGCGGATATTTCGTTGGCAAGGGAGATACAGATGACTTCGTGTCTGAATGTCGGATCTGACCCCGGTTTTCGTCAGGGGCGCTGCTGGCGGTAGCTGTGCGCGAGCAGCAGTGCCAGCGCGGCGGAGGCGGTGCGCGATTCGGCAACGTCGGCACGGCTGGTCAGGGCAATCGGGACGGTGGCGCCCAGTACCACGCCACAGACGGCGGCACCGGCCAGATATTCGAGTTGCTTGGCGAGCAGGTTACCCGCCTCCAGATCCGGGGCGATCAGGATGTCGGCATGGCCGGCGACGTTCGAGACGATGCCTTTGGCGCGCGCTGCGGCCGGCGAGATGGCGTTGTCGAAGGCCAGCGGGCCGTCCAGTTCGGCACCGGTGATCTGGCCCCGTTCGGCCATTTTGCAGAGTGCTGCGGCGTCCAGCGTGGACGGGATTTTCGGGGTGACCGTTTCGACCGCCGACAGGATCGCGACTTTCGGTAATGCCGTGCCGAGCGCGTGCGCGAGGGTGATGGCGTTGCGGATGATATCGACTTTGTCATCCAGCGTGGGCTGGATGTGCAGTGCGCCATCGGAGATCAGCAGCACTTTGTCGTACATCGGTACTTCCAGCCGGAACACGTGCGATAGCCGCGATTTGGTACGCAAGGCCGGTTCGGCCAGCACGGCGGAGATCAGTTCGTCGGTGTGCAGACTGCCTTTCATGAGCATTTCGACGTTGCCACTGGCGGCCAGTTGGACGGCACGCGCGGCGGCGGCATGACTGTGCGGGACGTCGATCAGTTCGACGCCGGCCAGATCGCACGCGGCTTCCGCTGCGACGGCGCGAATTTTCTGTTCCGGTCCGATTAGTACGGGAATAATCAGGCCGCGTTTGGCGGCGTCCAGTGCGCCGCGCAGTGCCGCGGCGTCGCACGGGTGTACCACGGCGCAGCGTACCGCCGGCAGATGGGCGACGCTGGCCAGCAGACTGGTGTAGTGGTGACGCGAGGGCATGTACAGCGGCGGCAACTGGGTGCGCGGGCGGCGCACTTTTTCGCTCGGCGCGATGACTGTCGCGACGCCGGTCAGCACCACGGCGCCGGTCTGGTTCTTGATCTCGCAGTCCAGCAGCACATGGCGCTTGGCGTCATCCTTGGCCGTCACGGTGGCGGTGATGCGCAGCTCGTCGCCGATGCGCACCGGCTTGAGGAACTGCAGCGTCTGCGACAGGTAGATGGTGCCTGGACCGGGCAGCACGGTGCCCAGCAGGCGCGAGATCAGCGCCGCGCCCCACATGCCGTGCGCGATCACGCCATGGAACAGGGTGTGATCGGCATATTCGGTGTCGACGTGGGCCGGGTTGATGTCGCCGGATACGGCCGCGAAGGCGGCAATATCGTTTTCCGTCAAGGTGCGACACAGGCGTGCACTCTGACCGATGCTCATTTCCGCATACGTGATGTTTTCGATGATGTCCTGAGCGTCGGTGGCAACGTCGCTCGGAACTTCGGTTTGCGTAACGGAGTGAAGATCTGAATGAGAGTCGGTCATAGTGTCCGTGGTAGGTTGCGCCGGATCAGTGGGTCATCAGAACCGGCAGGTTCATGTGTTTGAGCACGTCGCGCGTAGCGCCGCCCAGTGCAATTTCACGCAGGCGCGAGTGACCGTAGCCGCCCATCACCAGCAAGTCGGCGCTCAGTTCGCCGGCCAGTTCCAGCAGCGCCAGACCGATCGCCTGTTTGGTGGTTTTCTGGACCACTTCGACCTGTATGCCCTGACGTGCCAGATAGGTGGCCATGTCGGCGCCCGGTTGCTGGCCATGCGCGGCGTAATGTTCGGTACCGTTGAAGACTGCCAGCGTGGCTTTGCCGGCGCGTTGCAGCAGCGGCAGGGCAGCATTGATGGCGCGCGCAGCTTGCTGGCCACCATCCCATGCCAGCAGCGGTGCCCGGCCGACCTGTTCCACTTTCGTGGCGGTCGGTACGATCAGCACCGGTTTGCCGCCATGCAGCATGACGTATTGTAGTATGGCCGATGGTTCGCCGCTGTTGTCGTTGAGGGGCATCACCAGCAGGTCGGCGTAGCGTGCCTGCATCACCAGTGCGTAGTCAGGCGTATCGTCGATGCGCCGGCTTTCGTAAGAGGAAACGCCATAGCCTTGCGCCTGTTTCGAGAATTCTGCCAGTGCGGCGTCGGCCTTCTCGGTGAGCGCGCCCAGATCGGTGGGCAGAGCGACCATGCCGGCCACGGCGGCGTTGCATTGGGCGATGGCCTGATCGGCGCCGCTCAGTGCGTAGCCGACCAGATGGGCCTGCTCGTCATTGGCTAGTTGTGCTGCCAGGCGTACGCCATTGGCAACTGCGTCGGGCAAGTCGGCTTGAACCAGTATGGTTTTGTAAGACATGACATTTCCTTCCGTGAGTGGGGTGAGCGGTGGCGGGACGCCGTGCTCACATGCCATCATCGTAGGGATTCCTCCGCAAAAATTGATTGATGCAGATCAAAATTACCATGCTTCGTTTGTGCTTACGCCATCAAGGTAATGGTCTTGCGGAAACGTGCCAGTGCTGCCCCGAACAGTACCGCGCCGATCGCTGCAATCGCCAGTAACTGAGGCCAGATCACATCGAGTCCGGCACCC
>JAIELO010000431.1 GCA_019752915.1 Burkholderiaceae bacterium | reverse complement strand
GAACTTGCGACAGGAAAGTCTGTACTTTGATTTTCGCCTTGTCCATACTCGCTCCGCTCAGATCGTGCGCGAATAGCGCAACACTTGGGGACCTTCGACGCGCGGCTGATGCAGATACTGGTCGAACACCATGCAGATATTGCGAATCAGCAGCCGCCCGCGCATGCGGACCCGCACCCCGCGACTACCGACGCACAGCAAACCCAGCGCTTCAAGCGGCTGCAGGCGCTCCAGCTCGGCCGCAAAATACTCGGGGCCTGTCACCCCGTCCGGCAAGGCCAGATCGTCGTAATCGAGGATGAAGTTGCACATCAGGCGGTTGATGGCGCTGCGCCGGATCAGATCGTCCGCCGTCAGGGCGATCCCGCGCGCAATCGGCAGCACGCCCTGATCGAGGCGCTCGTAATAGGCACTCAGGGTTTTCTCGTTCTGGCTGTAGCTGGCGCCCACCGCACTGATGGCCGACACGCCCAGCGCCACCATGGGCGCGTCCGCATGGGTGGAATAGCCCTGGAAATTGCGCTGCAGCTTGCCCACTTCGCGGCTGCGCGCCAGATCATCTTCAGGTAAAGCGAAATGATCCATACCGATGTAGACGTAACCGGCACCGGTCAGCTTGCCGATACACAGACCCAGCATGGCGAGCCGGGTTTCGCCGTCGGGCAGATCCGCTTCCTTAATCAGCTTTTGCGACTTGAACAGATTCGGCATGTGGGCATAGTTGTACACTGCCACCCGGTCGGGCCGCGCTGCAATGATGCGGTCCAGCGTCGGGCCGAAGCTGGCCACGCTCTGCAAGGGCAACCCGTAGATCAGATCGACACTGACGGAACGGAAGCCAACCTCGCGCGCCGCCGCCAGCACAGCCAGTGTCTGCTCGGGTGACTGCACCCGGTTGACGGCTAACTGCACGGCCGGATCAAAGTCCTGCACACCCAGACTGAGGCGGTTAAAGCCCTGCCGGCGCAGCACCCCGATGCGTTCCGGCGAGACGGTGCGCGGATCGACTTCGATGGAAAATTCGCCCGCCTCGTCACTGGCAAACGCGAAGTGCTGGCGCAGCGTGGCCAGCAGCTCGTCCATCTGCTGATCCGTCAGATAGGTCGGCGTGCCGCCGCCGAAATGTAGCTGGTCGACGCTGCGCCCGCGTCCCAGCAAGCCGGTCTGCAAGTCGATTTCTCGGTACAGATAGGACAGATACTCGGCCGCCTTGCCATGTTCCTGCGTGATGATCTTGTTGCAGCCGCAGTAGTAGCACAACGAGGCGCAGAACGGAATATGCACATACAGCGACAGCGCTAAGCTCTCAGCCGATGCCGCTGCGTGCGCATCCAGACTGGCAAGCGCCGCCTGATATTCGGCGCTGCCGAAGCCGCCGTGAAAGCGGTCCGCCGTGGGATAGGATGTGTAGCGCGGTCCGTTCAGGGTGAGCTGGCGGATCAGCGCTGCATCGAACAGTTCCAGTTCGGTATGCGGCAAGGCGGCATCGTCAGACATAAACACTCCGTTTAGCAAGGCATGTCGGCATTTTTACGGGCATAGCACCACCACGTAATGGCGATGCAGCTCACGTAGAAACCGATGAAACACCACAGCGCCGCATCCGGACCGCCGGTCAGAGCGATCGAGGTACCGTAGCTCTTCGGAATGAAGAAAGCACCGTAGGCAGCCACGGCGGAAGTAAAGCCCAGTACGGCAGCGCCTTCCTTGTTTGCATCCACAATCGCTTGCTGTTGAATAGCCTGTGGCTGGCCGGCCGCAGCACGCTGGCGTTCGGTCATGAAGATTACAGGAATCATGCGGAAGGTGGAAGCATTGCCCACACCGGTACCGGCAAACAGCGCCATGAACATCCAGAAGAAGCCATTGAAGTTACCGGCCGCGCCGTCATGCGGCAGGAATCCGATCACGCCGTACACGGCAGCGATCATGGCCACAAAGGTCCACGCCGTCACTTTGGCGCCGCCGAGTTTGTCGGCGATCACGCCGCCAGCCACGCGGGCCAGTGCGCCTACCAGCGGGCCGAGGAAGGCATATTGCAGCGGATTGACATCGGGGAACTGGGTTTTGATCAGCAAGGGGAAGCCCGCCGAATAGCCGATGAAGGAACCGAAGGTACCGGTGTACAGCCAGCACATCAGCCAGTTGTGTTTGCGTTTGAAGATCACCGCCTGATCGGCAAACGAAGCCTTGGCCGAGGCCAGATCATTCATGCCGAACCAGGCCAGCAAAGCACTCACGGCGATGAAAGGGACCCAGATAAATCCCGCATTCTGCAACCACATGGTGCTGGTTTTACCGGCTTTCAGGGCAGTCTGTGCATCGCCGCCCAGCGTGCCGAAGACGCCGGCAGTAATCACCAGCGGTACCACGAATTGCACGGCCGACACGCCCAGATTGCCCAGCCCGGCATTCATACCCAGCGCATAGCCCTTCTGTGCTTTCGGGAAGAAAAAGCTAATGTTGGCCATCGAGGAAGCGAAGTTACCGCCACCGAAGCCACACAGCAGCGCCAGTATCAGCATGGTCGGGTAGCCCGTCGTCACGTCCTGCACCGCGAAGCCGATGCCCAGTGCAGGAATCAGCAAAGATGCCGTGGAAATCGTGGTCCACTTGCGACCGCCGAAAATCGGCACCATGAAGGAATAGAAAATCCGCAGCGTCGCGCCGGACAGACCCGGCAAAGCGGTCAGCCAGAACAGCTGGTTGGTACTGTACTGAAAGCCGATGGCCGGCAGATTCACCACCACCACACTCCACACCATCCACACGGCGAAGGCCAGTGCCAGTGCGGGAATGGAAATCCACAGATTGCGGTTGGCCGTATCGCGGCCGCCACTGGTCCAGAACGAGGTGCTCTCCGGTTCCCAGGTATTGATCATATATTTGCTCATGAAATTCTCCTTAATTAGTTCGTGCCGTGATCCGTGCAGGAATGCGTACCGGCATCAGGCTGCGGCGCGGGCCGCAGCGGCGGCTTCGGGACGGAACGAGTAATGCATCCACACCAGCGACACGCAGACGCTGCCGTACAACAGCATGAAAGCGCTCGAACGAATGCCGGTCACATCGAGCAGCGCGCCGAACAGAATCGGCAGAATGAAACCGCCCAGCCCGCCAGCCAGCCCCACCACGCCCGATACAGCGCCGATGTTGTCGGTAAAATCGTCGGCGATGAATTTGAACACCGAGGCTTTGCCCACCGCCATGGCGGTGCCGACAATAAACAGCAGGCCGGTGAACACGGTCGGGGTCAGCGCCAGATCGATTTTCAGATCGCCATGGGTGGTGGTGACGATCATCGCAGTCGGCGGATACGACAGCAGGAAGAAGCAGACCCAGCACACCCACATCACCCACCATGTCACCTTGTAAGCACCATAGCGGTCGGAAATCCAGCCGCCGACGGCGCGCAGCACGCCGCCGGGCAGCGAGAAGCAGGCGGCCAGCAAAGCGGCCAGGCGCAGATCGAAACCGTATTCAGCCACATAGTATTTGGTCATCCACAGCGCCAGTCCCACATAGCCGCCGAACACCACCGAGTAGTACTGGCAATAGCGCCAGACGCGCCGGTCGCGCAGCACCAGCATTTGCTCGCGGAACGGCACACTGCTCTTGGTGAGATGGCTGGGGTCGCTCGCGCTGAACACCCAGAACAAAGCCGCCGTCACCAGCATGGCCAGCGCATACACAGTCGGTAAGGCCTGCCAGCCCCATGCGGCAATGATTCCCGGCGCGACGAATTTGGTCAGCGCCGAACCGGAATTGCCGGCGCCACAGATGCCCATCGCCAGGCCACGCCGTTTACTGGGGAACCAGCGCGCCACGTACGGGGTACCGACCGAGAACGAACCACCGGCCAGACCGATAAACAGGCCCAGCACGAGAAATTGCCAGAACTCGGTGGCATAACGCAGCAGGAAGATGGCCGGTACGGTCGCCAGCATCAACAGGAAGAACACGATGCGGCCACCGTATTTGTCGCACCAGATTCCTAACGGCACGCGTACCAGCGAGCCACTGAGCACCGGCATTGCTGCCAGCAAACCGAACTGGGTTTCGTTCAGACCCAGCATTTTTTTAATGGGTATGCCCAGCACCGCGAACATCATCCAGATCGCAAAGCAGATCGTGAATGAGAAGGTGCTGGCGGCCAGCACCCCGGCCGCTTTGTTGTTGCTTGCCACGTTACACTCCTAACGAGTTTCGAATGGCCTCAGGGTACGCGCCAGCGTCTAGCTCGACCATTGGTCTGACGGCTAAGCGAGCACGGCAAAGAGGCTAGCGAGCTAGTTCGAAGTAACTAGTTGCGCTCAGTTACCGGGCACGCCGCTCCCCGGCAACGCTGGCGACCAGCTGCGCTGCGATGATTTCTGTGCACTGATGCATCCGTTCATAACATGGATCAAGAAAAACAAGGATGTATTATGCATCTTTAATGCAGCCGCCTAGAATCGGCCCCATCGATCTGGCGCAGGCCGGGTCGAATCGTCTCCCTTCATTCGATCTAAGGAACCATGCCATGCACGCTACGCGCAAACTCTGGACCTGGCTCGGCCTGATCTGTGCCCTCTCCTTTGCCGTTCTCGGCTGGGTTGGGGCAGAAATCTATCTGGCCGCCCCGCCCATCCCCAAACAAGTTATCAGTGCCGACGGTAGCCAGCTGTTCGGCGAAGGCGAAGTCGACCGTGGCCAGCAAGCCTGGCTCTCGGCCGGTGGTCAGCAACTGGGCACCGTCTGGGGTCACGGCAGCTATGTGGCGCCGGACTGGTCGGCCGACTGGCTGCACCGCGAAGCCATTGCGCTGCGCGAACTGTGGGCCCGGCGCGATTTCACCGCCCGCTTTGAGGACCTGAGCAAAGCCAATCAGGCCTATCTGAACGCCAAGCTCAAGGAAGAAATGCGCCGCAACACCTACGATAAGGAACGCGGCGTCATCGTCGTCTCCGCTGACCGTGCCGCGGCGATCCGCAGCGTGGCGCAGCATTACACCGGCCTGTTCGGCGATGATGCCAGCCTCGATGCGCTGCGCGTGCAATACGCCATGAATGCCAACGCGATCACCAATCCCGGCGACTTGAAAGCGCTGCCCGCTTTCGTGTTCTGGTCGGCATGGGCCGCCGCCACCGACCGTCCCGGCCAGCAAGACCTGAGCTACACCAGTAACTGGCCGCACGAACCACTGGTCGACAACCGTCCCAGCACCGGGGCCGGCATCTGGTCGATCGCCAGCGTCATCCTGATGATCGCGGCCATCGCCGGCATGGTCATGCTGCACGGCGCTGCCAAAGAGGAAAGTGACCCGGTCGCACCGAAAAACGATCCGCTGCTGAGCATGAAGGCCACGCCTTCCATGCTGGCCACCCGTAAATACTTCTTCGTCGTGATCGGTCTGATCCTCGCGCAAGTGGGCATGGGCGTCATTACCGCCCACTATGCCGTGGAAGGCCGCAGCTTCTTCGGCTTCCCGCTGGCAGATTTCCTGCCCTTTGTCGTCAGTCGCACCATCCACACCCAGTTCGCCGTGCTGTGGATCGCCACCGCATGGCTGGCTACCG
>JAIELO010000379.1 GCA_019752915.1 Burkholderiaceae bacterium | reverse complement strand
TGTGTTTCGTACTCGACGCTGCGCTGCTGGTGATCTTCATTACCCGCATCATGGACAATGCGCGCGTCAGTAGCGCCAAACTGGCCGATCTGCGCCAGCGCGCCGCCGAAGAAGAACACATTATCCGCATGGGTTTGCTCGCTTCCGGCGCAGCTCACGAACTGGGGACGCCGCTGGCCACGCTGGCGGTGATTCTGGGTGACTGGAAGCATATGCCGGAATTCAAGAGTAATCCCGAACTGCTGGGCGATGTTGCCGAGATGCAGACCCAGCTTAAGCGCTGCAAGAGTATCGTCAGCGGGATTCTGCTATCGGCCGGCGAAGCGCGTGGCGAATCTTCTGCTGCAACCACCCTGAATACCTTCCTCGACGAAACCGTGGCGGAGTGGCGCTACGGCCGGCCGGTGGTGCAGTTCGTGTTCGACAACCAGATCAGCAACGACACGCCGGTGGTGTCTGACTCCACCCTGAAGCAGATGATCTGCAATGTACTCGATAATGCGCTGGAAGCGTCACCGCACTGGCTGCGTCTGGAAGCGGCCTGCGAGCAGGGCATGCTGGTGCTGCAGGTGACCGATGCAGGGCCCGGTTTTCCGCCCCAGATACTCGCGCAGTTCGGGAAGCCCTATAATTCCAGTAAGGGGCGCCCCGGTGGTGGTCTCGGACTGTTTCTGGTGGTGAATGTAGCGCGCACCCTCGGCGGCTTCGTCACGGCGCAGAATCTGCCGCAAGGCGGGGCGCTGGTGCGCTTATCACTGCCGGTATCGGCCATTGAAATCGAATCGAATCCGCAGACTATGCAGGAAAAGCAACAAGATGATGAGTGAAGAACGCGTACTACTGCTGGTCGAGGATGATGCTGCGTTCGCCCGTACCCTGAGCCGTTCCTTCGAGCGGCGCGGCTACCGGGTCCTGCTGGCGGAGAATGTCGATGAGGCCAGCGGCATACTGGTCGATCACAGCCCCGGCTATGCCGTAGTGGATCTGAAGTTGAAAGGCAATTCCTCGGGACTGGCTTGCGTGCAGATGTTGCACCAGCATGACACCAGCATGCTGATCGTGGTGCTGACCGGTTTTGCCAGCATCAATACCGCGGTGGAAGCGATCAAGCTGGGGGCCTGCCAGTATCTGGCCAAGCCCAGCAATACCGACGATATCGAGGCCGCCTTCGAGCACGTTGCGGGGGCCGCCGAACTGGAGTTGACCAATCGCCCAACCTCGGTGAAAACGCTGGAGTGGGAGCACATCCATACGGTGCTGGCAGAAACCGACTTCAATATCTCCGAAGCGGCGCGCCGGCTCGGCATGCACCGCCGCACTCTGGCGCGCAAGCTGGAAAAACAGCGCGTCAAATAAGGCCGTAGCGTTAAGCCGCAGCCACCAGCAATGGCTGGGCACTGGCGTCCAGATAGCGCCGTACACAATTGCGACCGGCACGCTTGGCGGCATACAGCGCTTCGTCGGCATGGCTGTAGATGGTCGCAAAACTGCTACCCTGTGGCGCCCAGCTCAATCCCACGCTGGCCGTGATCTGACGGTTGATCGGGGCGGCAAACGACTGGCTGGCGATGGCCTGACAGATCTTCAGCGCGATCGCTTCGGCTTCTTCGACAACGCTGGTCGGCCACACCACAGAAAATTCTTCACCGCCGACCCGGCCGATAGCGACCTGCGGCCCCACTACCTGCTGCAGACAGGCCACCACGGTCTGGATCACGGCGTCTCCGGCCGGATGGCCGAAATCATCATTGACCCATTTGAAATGGTCGATATCGAGCACGATCAGGGCCAGATCGCCACGATCGAGCTGGCGGGTCGCGCACTCGATAATGGCGGCGCGGTTCAGGGCGCCCGTCAAAGTGTCGTGGGTGGCGCGGTATTCCAGTTGCTGGGCCAGCTCCTGCAATTGGCGATTGATCTGATTCATGTCCAGTTCGGCGCGGTCGCTACGACGGATCAGCCGGCGCGTTTCGCGCATCAGCCGTTCATAGTGCTGGATCATGTTGCCAAGCGCGGCGCGGGTGTCAGCGTCCGGTGTATCGTAGGCGGCGCGCGCCTGCGCCAGTGCAGCGCATTCCTGGGCAAACAGATCCGTTTCGGTGCGGGGCAGCATCAGACGCCACTCACACTGTGGGCGTAAAATTCCAGCGCGCTGAAATCGTCGCGCAGCTCTTCACCGAATTCGAGGATGGTGTCGTCGTCTTCGTCGTAATACCAGTTGAGGCGGATGGCCTGACCTTGCAGGGCCGCCTGATTCAGCGCATCGAACAGGGCAAACAGCATTTTGGTACTGGAACTATTGAAGTAGGCCAGCGAAACGTGTACCACGATGAGCGGCTGCGGGCCACTGGCCAGATAGGCCTGTACCTGCGTGATCAGGGGGCCGTAGAAGGCTGCCGCATTTTCCGGATACGATTCGCCTTTGATCGACAAGCTGTGTTGATCGAAGCGGAAATCGATTTCCGGCGAAGTGGGCGAAGCGCTGAGATAGAGTGATTGCATAACTGTTCCAGTACTGAATTAGATAATCGCCTTAATGCAAAACACGGTGGTGTCCGGCGCGTGCGCTTCCTGCACGAATTCGAACTCCAGCGGTTCGCTGGCATCGCGCGCCAGTGTCAGGAAACCCAGACCGGCGCCTTTGCTATCGGCGGGCACCTCGTCACGCAAGGCTTTTTTATAGGCACTTTTGATTTCGTCCAGCGTCATGCTGTGCAGCGGTTCGAGCCGCTGGCGGATGCGTTCGACAGCGGTGTTATCCACGGGATTGGCGCACAGTAAAAAGAAACTGTCGTCCTTCATGCCGATGCAGAAGGAACCGCGACGCATCTGGCCACTGCTCTGCTGGTCGGGCGTCAGCGTGTCGGACGAGTAGTGCATGATGTTTTGCGACATTTCCACAAAGGCGGAAAAGATCCGCCGCCGCGTCGGGCCCGCCGCACCGGCGGTATCGAGCCGTACCTTGATGGTTTCTGAAATGGCGGCGACCACGTGCTGCGAGAAATAGCCCACGTAAAAGAAAATGATGTGGCGTTTGCGCGCCACATCCCAGAAATCGTTGAACTCTTCATACAGCACGGTACGCGCTCCTAGGGACGGAAACAGAAAAAGGTCAGGTCATCACGGCGTGGCTGTTCGCCCTGCCAGTCGAGAAAATCGCCAAGCAGGGCAGACGCTGCCTCGCTAGCGCTGGCGTCACGCTGGGCCAGCAGAATGTCGCGCATGCGCCGCTTGCCGTAGGCGATGTCGCGCGGACCGCCGATCTGGTCGATCAGGCCGTCCGTGGTCAGCAGTAGCAGGCTGCCGGCCTGTACGCTCAAGCTGCGGTTGTGCCAAACATAGTCGGCGGGCGTATCCGTGTAGCCGACACCCATGCGCTCGCCATCAATGGCCTGCACGGCAGGCTGCCCCGGTTCCAGCAAATACAAGGCCATGCGCGCACCGGCAAAGTGCAGGGTACTGCTGGCCTGGTCGAACCATAGAAAGCCGGCATCCATCCCATCGTTCGAGCCTGCGGCGAGTGCGCCAGCGGGCACGGCATCCTGCTGACCGAGCAGGGTCTTGACACCGCGACTGACCTCGGCAAGCAGGCCAGCCGGATCGCGCGGGCCGCTTTGTTGTAGTGCTTGTGTCAGAATCGACGAAGTAATCAAGGTCATGAAGGCGCCCGGCACACCGTGTCCGGTGCAGTCGGCAATGGCGCCGAACCAGCCATCCGGATAGCGCGCGAAATGATAAAAATCGCCACCGACCACATCGCGCGGCTGCCATTCCAGATGGGCGTCCGGCAGGGTAGCGGCCAGCGCCTGCTCGGAAGGGCGCAGCAGCGAGCGCTGGATCACACTGGCGTAGGCAATGCTGTGCATGATCTGGCGATTTTTTTCCGCCTGCATGTTGGCAACCACGTTCATCAGTTGCAGACCAAAGCCGACGCCGGCAAGGCGCTCGTGACGGCTGACGATAAAACCGTCGGCCAGCGCCTTCTCACCCGACTCGACTGCGCGGAAGGTCAGCTCTTCGATACTCATGGCTGCATCGACTATCAGCGGCGCCTTGTCCATAAAGGCGATACAGCTCTTCTTGCCGTACAGTTCGTGGTAGTAGGGCTTAGACATCTGCGACAGGAAGATGTTGCGGCTAATCAGTCCGATCGGCCGGTCCTGCTCCAGCACGGGCAAGCTCATTAACTCGCGCCGTTCGGTGAACAATTCGAGCACTGCCAGATTGCTGGTCTCCGACGCTACGGCAACGGTTTCGATACACAGATCGGCAGCAGTCGACAGACGAAAGCGTGGCAGGTGATGACGAGAGGCGTTGAACTCCACGGAGAGGCTTCCTGATGGGTGACAGTGGCCGTAATGCTATCGGGAAATTGTTACCTGCCCATTACATGATGAAAGTTTCCTCGCGGTAATGACGCTGTCACATTGCACCGTTACAGTGCGTGCTGTTTCTCACTCCTTCGACATCTCCGAAAAAACGCGATGAAAATCCCCCGCTTGAATACTGGCCTGCGCGTCATGGCCTCGTTTGCTGTGCTACTGGTGCTGATGGCCTGCATGTCTGCCGTCGCCCTGTGGCGTTTGCAGGCTGCGCGCGACACCACCGCTAATCTGGTACAGGAAAAGCTGGCCAAGCAACAGCTCAGCTCCGAACTACTCGGTAGTGTAGAACTGAACGGGCTGCGTACCATTTCGATCGCCCGCGCCGACAGTCTGGAAGTGTCCGATCTGTTCCAGGCCCAGCTCACGGCAGGCGAAAAGCACATGCAGGCACTGGAAATCCGGCTGGCACAGATGCCCGCCAACGCCCGTGAAGCGCAACTGCTGCGTAGCGTAAATGAGCGCAAACAGGTCTATCTGACCTTGCGTAGCGAGCTGTTCAAATTCAAGGATAGCGGACGCATACAGGAAGTTAGCGATCTGCTCGAGCAACGCATGAACGGCGTGTTCGGCGCCTACACGGGCGCACTGGAAGCATTACTGGCTTACCAGAAACACGCTGCCCAAGAACTGGCCAGTGAGTCGGCGGCGCAATTCGACAGCAGCCGGGTGCTGCTGGTGGCACTGGGGCTGCTGGCACTGGCTACCGGCGTGACGCTGGCCGTGCTGCTGACCCGCAGCGTGGTGCGCCCGCTCGAGCAGGCCGTCACGCTGGCGCAGCAAGTGGCCGCTGGCGAACTGCATGGTGCGATCCGTCATCAGCGCAGCGATGAAATCGGCAAGCTGCTCGATGCGCTCAGCCATATGACGGGCCGGCTGGCCCACACCGTGCGCCGTGTGCGCGATGGCGCCGACACCATTGATGCCAGTTCGCGCGAACTGGCCGAGGGCAACCTCGATCTGTCGCAGCGTACCGAACATCAGGCCGGTGCGCTGGAAGAAACCTCGGCGGCCATGGCGGAACTGACCCGCGCCGTGCGCGAGAATAGTGGCAATGCGCGCTCGGCCAATGCACTGGCCGTCTCCGCCTCGCAAGTGGCGGGACAGGGCGGCGTGGTGGTGGCGCAGGTGGTCGAGACCATGCACAGCATTCATGCCTACGCGCAGCGCATTGTCGATATCACCAGT